>CAWURN010000001.1:0-4453 GCA_963924835.1 Candidatus Nanopelagicaceae bacterium
GCATGGGCTTGCGCTGATCCAGGAATTCAATATGACGACACCATCAACGAATGGCACACAAACCCAGAGACCGGTCGCATCAATGCATCGAACCCTTGCTCTGAATACATGTCACTTGATAACTCATCATGTAACTTGGCATCACTTAACCTTCTAAAGTTCCTTGAATCAAATGGTTCATTCGACACAAAGAACTTCGTTAAGGCAACAGAGTTAATTATCACCGCAATGGATATCTCAATCTGCTTCGCAGATTTCCCAACAGCTCCAATCGGTGAAACAACTCGCAGCTACCGTCAACTTGGAATTGGTTATGCAAACCTTGGTGCGCTACTTATGGCTTCCGGTCTTGCTTACGATTCAGATGGTGGCCGCCAACTAGCTGGCGCAATCACATCGCTTTTGACCGGGACTTCATACCGACGTTCTGCAGAATTAGCCGGAATCGTTGGACCATATGCTGGTTTTGCTCGCAACGCACAAGCACACACTCGCGTAATGAAGAAGCACGCAAATGCTTCAGCATCAGCGAAGAGCGTTACCTCACTTGATCAAGATGTTTGGCTAGTAGCGAACAAGGAGTGGGATAAGTGCCTAGAGATTGGCGATAAGAACGGCTGGCGCAACGCGCAGACATCTGTTCTTGCACCAACCGGAACTATCGGCTTGATGATGGATTGCGATACAACAGGTATCGAGCCAGATCTTGCTCTAGTTAAGTTTAAGAAGCTTGTCGGTGGCGGTTCAATGCAAATCGTTAACCAGACAATTCCACAAGCACTAAAGAAGCTTGGATATTCAGATGAGACCAACGAGGCAATCGTTGAATACATTGGCGAAAACGGAAATATCATTGACGCACCTGGCCTAAAGCCAGAGCACTATGACATCTTCGACTGCGCAATGGGTATCCGCTCAATCTCAGCAATGGGCCACGTAGAAATGATGGCTGCATGTCAACCATTCCTATCTGGTGCGATCTCAAAGACAGTTAACCTGCCTTCGAATGCAACAGTTGAAGAAATTGAAGAGGTTTACTACAAGGGTTGGAAGCTTGGCCTAAAGGCGCTCGCGGTTTATCGCGACAACTGTAAGGTCGGTCAACCACTTTCTGATTCAAAGGGTGCACCAGTAGATGTTGTTGCAGATGCAACTCATCCAACTGCTACACGTAAGCGTCTACCTAAGTCACGTCCATCAATCACAACATCATTTGCGGTTGGCGGCGCCGAGGGTTACATGACAGCTGGTGCATATGCAGATGGCGCACTTGGTGAAGTATTCCTAAAGCTTGGCAAGCAAGGTTCAACACTTGCCGGTGTAATGGATGCGTTCTCAATTGCAGTATCAATCGGTTTGCAATACGGAGTTCCACTAGAAACTTTCGTAGAGAAGTTCACTAACCTGCGCTTCGAACCAGCCGGCATGACAGATGATGCAGATATCCGCATGGCGCAATCCATGATGGATTACATCTTCCGTCGCTTGGCACTTGATTACTTGCCATTTGAATCACGTAGCGCGATGGGTCTTTACACATCATCAGAACGCCAACGTGCACTAGATACTGGGGAATACACCGCAGATCCTTCAGCGATTAAAGAGATCGTTGCAGCTGCTGCGCAATCGGCATCTTTCAAGCCAGTTGCGAAAGCACCTGTTTCATCTAGTAGTGTCGAAGTAAAGATTGAAAGTGCGCCATCGAACCAAGAAGTTGGTTCATCAATGGAACTCTTCGAAAAGATGAGCGGCGTTAAATCAGATGCACCTCTCTGCATGACTTGCGGAGTAAAGATGCGTATGGCTGGTTCATGCTTCGTCTGCGAAGGTTGCGGTAACACTTCAGGTTGTTCATGATCTGAAATCTTAAATAATGAGAACGAGCCTCGAGTGAGAAATCACCCGGGGCTCGCTATCATTTGTGGGCTAATTGTTGACGAGAACTGCCATTAAACAAATAGGCTCCACTTAATCAGGAGGGTCAACGATGACTACTTTTATTCACCCGTTCACATTTGGTGATCGGACGCAATCAGATCTGCTTGGCGGAAAAGGTGCAAACCTTGCCGAGATGGTGAAGATTGGTTTACCGGTTCCTCCTGGATTCACAATTACAACTGAAGCTTGTCGTGAATTTTTATTGAGTGGAACAATTCCAGAAACCCTGACTGCGCAATTAGAAAAAGCGTTAGCAAATTTAGAGAAAGAACTTGGCAAAGAGTTTGGTAATCCAGCAAAACCACTTTTAATTTCAGTTCGTTCTGGTGCAAAGTTTTCAATGCCCGGAATGATGGAGACAGTTTTGAACGTAGGAATGACACCGGAAGTTGCGCAAGCAATGGGCGAGCAATCAGGTAATCCAAAATTCGCTTGGGATTGTTATCGCCGCTTTGTTGATATGTATGGTCGCATTGTTTGTGATGTGCCAAATGAAGAGTTCCATAAAATTGCAGCGCGAGTCTTGGCACAATTTAAAGCAAAATCAATTGCAGATTTAGATGTAGATGGCCTTAAAGCACTGACCGAAGGTTATATAAAAGAGACTGAAGCGGTTACGGGTGAAGATTTTCCAACTGATCCGCGCGAGCATCTAGCGAAATCTGTTGAAGCGGTATTTCATTCCTGGAACTCTGAACGCGCTCAGTTGTATAGACAACGTGAGCGGATTCCATCTGATTTAGGAACAGCAGTAAATGTGCAATCAATGGTCTTTGGAAATCTTGATGATCAATCTGGCACAGGTGTTGCTTTCACAAGAGACCCAGCAACTGGTGAGAGCGGAAGTTATGGCGATTATTTAGTTCGCGCCCAGGGCGAAGATGTTGTTGCCGGAATCAGAAACACCATGTCCTTGGCGGATTTAGCAGTAGAAATTCCGCGCATTGCTATCGAGCTCGATGATGTGATGGACAAACTTGAGAAGCATTATCGCGATCTTTGTGACATCGAATTCACGGTAGAAAAGGGCAAGCTGTGGATTTTGCAGACTCGTGTTGGAAAGCGAACTGCTGAAGCAGCATTTCGTATTGCCGTGCAGTTGGTTGAAGAAGGAAAGATAACAATTGATGAAGCACTAGTGCGAGTAACTGGAGATCAACTGGTTCAACTTATGTTCCCGCAGTTTGATTTGCGTGGTGCGGTAAATGAGATTGCTCGCGGAATTCCGGCATCTCCAGGAGCAGCAGTTGGTGAAGTGGTATTTGATTCCAAGAAGGCTTATGAAGCATCAAAGAGTGGGCGCAAAGTTATTCTGGTACGACGCGAGACCAGCCCAGATGATTTAGGTGGCATGGTTGCAGCACAAGGAATTTTGACTAGCCGCGGTGGTAAAACTTCACACGCAGCAGTTGTTGCAAGAGGTATGGGAAAGACTGCGGTTTGCGGAACTGAAAGCATTACTGTCGATGAAGCCGGTGGGTTTTTCACAGTTGCTGGCAAGAGTGTTTATGCAGGTGAAGTTATTTCAATCGATGGATCAACTGGCGCAGTTTATTTGGGTGAGCTTCCAGTTGTTGCATCTCCTGTAACAACTTATCTTGAAGGTTTACTAGATTCTAAGAGCGATGAAGCATCTCCTGTTGTTAAGGCCGTTGATCAATTACTAACTCATGCCGATTCAATTCGCAGATTACAAGTTCGCGCAAATGCAGATACGCCAGAAGATGCAATTAAGGCGCGCATCTTGGGCGGCGAAGGTGTTGGTTTATGTCGTACCGAACATATGTTTTTAGGACCACGACGCTCTTACGTAGAACGATTGGTCTTGGCAGAGAACGAAGATGTTCAGCGCGGCGTTATTGGAGAGATGGAAGTTTTGCAACGTGCAGATTTCGTCGGAATTATGATGGCGATGTCTGGCCTGCCAGTAACAGTTCGCTTACTTGATCCACCACTACATGAATTCCTGCCACCACTTGCTGAGTTAATGGCACATATGGCACGGGCCGAAGCGCTAAATGAAGAGATTCCTGCGCGCGATATTGCAGTGTTTGCTGCGGTTAAGCGGATGCACGAATCAAATCCAATGCTCGGACTTCGCGGAGTTCGGCTCGGTATTTTGATTCCAGAGCTTTATAAGATGCAGGTGCGGGCATTGGTGTATGCGTTATTAGAAGTTAGAAAACTTGGTCACGATCCAAAGCCTGAAGTGATGATTCCACTTGTTGCAACTCAGCGCGAACTTCTTTATCTGCGCGAAACTTTAGAGGAAGAAATTAAGAGAACATTTAAAGGCACCGGACAGAGCGAACAGATTCCAATCGGCACCATGATTGAAACTCCGCGCGCTGCAATCACTGCCGAACGTTTAGGTGTTTATGCCGACTTCTTCTCTTTTGGAACCAATGATTTAACGCAATTAACTTGGGCTTTTAGTCGCGACGATGTTGAATCTTCATTCTTGCCAAGATATTTAGATCTCGAACTTGTTCCATTCAACCCTTTTGAATCCCTT
>CAWURN010000002.1:0-6006 GCA_963924835.1 Candidatus Nanopelagicaceae bacterium
TTTAATTGTTGAACATCATGTGGATTTCGTTCGTGAAATTTCGGATTCAGTAAATGTCTTGAATTTTGGAAAGTTAATTGCATCAGGAAGTTATGACGAAGTTAAGAAAAATCCAGCAGTTATCGAGGCGTATTTGGGCCACACAGATAACCCTGAACAGAATTCAAAACTTGGTGCTTAATGCTTAATATTTTAGACCTTGTAACTGAATTTGATTCGGTAAAAGCGCTTAATGGAATCAGCTTCTCGGCAAAACCAGGTTGCATCACCACTGTAATTGGTGCAAATGGTGCCGGCAAAAGCACTTTACTTAGAACTATTTCTGGACTTGAAAGGCCAACGAGCGGATCGATTAAGTGGTTTGATCAAGAACTTACTCATAAGAGCGTTGAGGCAATTGTCAGAAGCGGAATCGCACAAGTTCCTGAGGGCCATGCAGTCATTTCGCAACTAAGCGTTGCTGAAAATATTGAATTGGGTGGTCTGTTTCGTAAACGAAAAGCCCGTGGTGATTTAGAAATAGCTACCAAAGAAGTTTATGAACTTTTCCCAATTCTCTTTGAACGCCGGAATGAACCTGCAGGTTCGCTATCTGGTGGTGAGCGTCAGATGTTGGCAATTAGTCGCGCACTTGTTTCTCGCCCAAAGTTACTGTTATTAGATGAACCTTCACTTGGTTTGGCGCCACTTATTTCTGCGCAAATTATCAGTATCGTAAATGAGTTGTGTAGATCAACTGGTTTAACAGTTTTACTTGTCGAGCAGAATGCTAATACTGCACTAGCAGTTGCCGACCATGGCATTTTGCTAGCACTCGGTAAAGTAGTCGCGAATCTACCGGCAAAAGAACTGATTGCTGATTCATCCCTCCGAGCCGCTTACTTGGGATATTAAATGGATTCATTTTTATCTGCGTTCTTTTCGGGGACTGCGCAAGGTGCAATTTATGCCCTTGTTTCACTAGGCCTGGTTCTGGTTTGGCGCGGTGCCGGTGTTGTCAACTTTGCCCAAATGGGGCAGGCGATGTTTACGACTTACATTGCATCACAATTAATCCAAAACAATTATTCATATTGGAGCGCATTTGTAATTGCTTTGATAAGTGGCGCAATTCTTGGCGCAATCGTTGATCTGGGTTTAATGCGACCACTTACTTCTCGGAAAAATTCACAACTGCTAAATAGCCAATCAATGCGAACCACAATTCCGGTAATCGCATCACTAGGAATCCTTGGCGTATTAAAAGCACTTGCCGGAATTCTTTGGGCTGGGGAAGAGCGGGGATTTCCATCACCAGTTCCAGCAAATGCCGTAACAATCGGTGGGACTAATCTTGCGATAACAGGTTTCGATCTCTTCGTAATCGGAGTTGTTTTTCTAACCTTAGTTTTAACAACAATATTCTTTACTAGAACTGGTATGGGGCTTGCGATGCGAGCAAGTGCACTAAATCCGGAAGTAACAAGGCTAAGTGGAATTAGAGTTGGTTCAGTTAGAACTTTAGGGTGGGCAATTTCAGGGACTGCTTCTTCACTTGCCGGGCTTCTAGTTACTCCGAAAACGAATCTCTCACCAAATACCTTAGATCTCCTTCTAATAATTGGTTTCACAGCCGCCGTCGTAGGTGGACTAACCAGTTTGACTGGCTCAGTTCTAGGTGGATTTATCGTCGGGTATGTAATTGCATTTGTGAATGTTTACAGCGCCCCAGAAAATGTTTTTATAGCAATCCTAGTTTTCTTGCTTCTCGCACTGTTCTTTAGACCTCAAGGAATCCTCGGCAGTAAAGAGGTGCGTCGTGTCTAAAGTTAAAACGTATAAAAAAATTGGCGCACGTAGTACTCGCCTCTCAATAATATTTTTCCTATTTATAATTCTGCTCTCAATACAATTTGGTCCTTATAATCAATCGCAATTGGCAAATATTGCAACACTATTAATTGCAGTTTTATCAATTACATTATTAACTGGTGCTTCTGGCCAAATTTCGCTTGGTCAAGGCGCAATTATGGCTGTTGGTGGTTACGGCTCTGCCTTACTTGTAACTAAACTTGGCTTACCAATGTGGCTTGCATTTTTCTTTGCAATATTTATTTCAGCGCTATTTGGTCTCTTCTTAGGTTTAGCTGCTGCAAGGTTGAGTGGACCATATTTAGCTGGAACAACTTTGGTCATGGCTCTTGCGATTCCATCGATTGCAGTTAGATTTGAATCTTTCTTTAGCGGCGACATAGGTTTAAGTGTTGATTACGGGTATCCACCTAAGTGGCTTACTAATTTAATTGGTGAAATTAGTATTGAAGAGTGGTCTCTTTACGTAGCTCTACCTTTTGCAGCACTAGCGCTCTTTGCAGTTTTAAATCTTTCGAATTCAAGAAGTGGAAGAACTTGGCGTGCTGTGCGCGATAATGAAGTTTCTGCTGCACTTGCTGGAATAAATATTGCAAGAACAAAAGTAATCGCATTTGTTTGCGCTTCAGCGTTAGCCGGATTGGCTGGAGCTATATATGGATTTCGAGGGCTAGTTGCACCAAGTGTTTATCCAACCGATCTCTCACTCACCTTATTAACGGCAGCGGTCATAGGTGGATTACGTTCAATCGGTGGTGCGATATTTGGAACCTTTGTAATTGTTTTTCTACCTGACTTAATTGAACGATTAACTAAAAATTTAGCAATCCCAGAAACCATCAGCAACTATCTTCCGGCGCTGATAATTGGGCTACTTTTACTTCTAACCGTGATCTTGAATCCGAAGGGGTCAGCCGGGGCACTGGAACATATCCGCCACCGCCACAAACACTAAAATTCCTTGCTTTTCTTGGGATAACCCCAAATTTAGGCTTAAATGATGCCCGATTGTTATCAAATTCGACCCGCATACCTCTTCACTAGGTGTTCACCATTCGTTAATCTACCTTCAGATTCAGGCGCACCTGCCTGATTCCCATGGGCTAGATAACTCTTGCCTATGAAAAGAGTGCAACAGAAAGAGTGAATGCAGTGAATCTTCGCAAACCTCTGATTCTCACCGTAGTCGCGTCAGCGCTGGTGGGGTCTCTAGTAATGAATGGCGTTTCGGCATCTGCCGCGAGCGATCCAGGAGTTTCAAGTACTGAAATTGTTCTGGGAATGCAATTGCCGCAAACCGGCCCAGCTAGTCCAGGTTATAACAAGGTAGATGACGCAGCACGCGCCTACTTTGATTACGTGAATTCAAAAGGTGGTGTGAATGGGCGCAGTATCAAACTTGTTGCTAAAGATGATACTTACAAAGCCGGTGTCACAATCAACACTGCCAAGCAATTAATCAATGATGACAAAATCTTTGCATTTTTCGGATCAGTGGGAACTCAAACCCACCTTTCAGTTGTTAAAGATATTAACCGCCGAGGAATTCCTGATCTTTTTGTTAACAGCGGATTCAGTGGTTTGTATACCAATCCAAAGAAGTATCCAAATACATTCGGCGGACTAGGTACATACATAGTTGAAGCAAAAATTCTTGGTAAGTATCTAAAGGAAAAGTATTCCGATAAGAAGATTGGTATTTTGTATCAATCAGATGACTTCGGCCGTAACACTGTAGCGGGGCTTACTGCAGCTGGACTTAAGTTTGAGAGAGACAAAACTTCTGTTTCATTTATTGCGGGAACCCAAGGTTCAATTGGTCTTGCAACTCAATTAGGAAAATTAAAAGCAAATGGTGTTGAAATTGTCATCATTGGGGCCGTTGCTTCAGCTACAGCTGTTGCATACGCAACAGCATCTGCGCTCGCATATAAGCCAGCAAAGTGGGCAGTAATAAGCGTTGGAGCCGATTCAACTACATTCCAGACAATTCTTGGTGCAAGAGGCGTTCCTGCTGCAAATAGTGCAGCGCTTCTAAGTGGAACAATTTCAGCTTCGCATGCACCAGCACCTGGTGATGCTGATGATGAATACGTCAAAGCTTTCAAGAAAATTAACGACGATTTCAACAAAGCTACTGGTTCAGGAAAAGTTTGGGATAACAACGTGCTGCAAGGCATGAATCTTGCTTATCTTGCAACAGCAGCTCTACAAGGAGTTGGAAAAGATCTAACTCGGGCAAAGCTAGTTTCTTACCTTAAAGCTAATGGCTCTAAGTTAAGCAGCGCCGCATTTTCGCCACTTGGTTATTCGGCCTCAACTCACGAAGCCTTCACTGGTTTCTGGTTGGGTGAATATGATGCTTCGTTAGTACTCAAGCCACTTGATGGAAAGCGCGTTGTTTACACAACCGATTCCGGAAGCGGTGCGGTAACGGTATCTACTTACAAGCGTCCAGCAATCGCTGCTGATGCGCTTCCAAAGGTTGCGTGAGGATAAAATGAAAAACGTTAACTTGAAAAAACTAATCGCAACACTTGGTGCGAGTGCACTAATTTCAACCGGCTTGGTAGTCGCAGTTGCGGCTCCAGCACAAGCAGCAGATCCAGTTTGCGTAACAGATGCAAAGACTGGCGTCATTACTTGTGATGGAAAGCTAAGCACTGGTGCTTCCTATAGAACTATGGTTCCATCAAATTACGGCGGAACCTTCTTCTTCTGGCAACATGGCGTGCGTCCATCATTTCCTTACCCTGGCTATACCGTGCCAACAGGTGTTGAACAAATGTCACCAACTAGCGTTAACCATAAAATCAGTACAGTAAAACCAATGCTTCAACTTGGCTATGGAATTGCTGCTTACGATTGTTCATCAAAAGGTTTGCATGGTTGGAATACTGCAGATTGCGTTGAAATGTATAAAGAGCTAATTACAATCACAAAAGCTCGCATCGATATTACAAAGACTGTTGCATACGGTGCTTCAATGGCTGGTGCAATTTTGACACCATTTATTGAGAAGTATCCAGATCTGGCTGATGCAGTTGGTATTGCTGCAGGAATTGCTCCTTCAGTAAACACAACTCTTAAGTCTGGCTGCGATTTGCTCTACATGTTCAGCGTCTTCTTTGATCCAACAATCAAGGGCTGCACAGTTATGGGAACAAAGGGAGTGCCTGGACATATGGCAGTTCTCGGTGACTTTGCAAAGGCTGGAGCGCTTCTAACTCAATGGAGTAAGGATTACGGCAGCCTGCCAGTCGCTTACCCAGCAGCACTTGCACCAGCCGGAATTCCACAACGCTCTGCGCTATTGCTTGCCGGGCTAATTGCTGGTCTTCCAACAAAGTCAGGCCACATGGATGGAATCTCAACGAATGCAACTTTGATTCCAGAGGGAAGCATTAACTCAACTATTGCAATCCTTGAAAATACCCAAGATGCACTTGGAACGACCTATTTTGGTGGTCAAGGTGTTTCTGAAATCGTAGGTGCTGGTTTCTACGACAATACAAAGACAAATTACGCCGAACTTCTTTCAGATGAAGATCAGGGACGTTTCAACCTTGGTCTATCTGGTGACGATGCAATTGGTGCAATGCTTGCAACACTTGCAGCTGCTCCTCGCATCACTGGAAATGCAGATGCAATGGCAAAAGCCGCTGCACTTGATAAATCTAAATTCGATACCTCAAAGCCTGTTGTTCTGCTTTCAAATGAAGCAGACCGCCTGGTGTTTTCTGGCAACACTGTGCTTTATGTGAATAAGGCTAGGGCTGCATATGAAACTAAAATTGCGGCTTGGAATAAAAGTTATGCAGCAGCAACAAGTGCATCCCAAGTGTCGGCTCTGCTCAAGAGCAAGCCAGTTTGGAATACAGTTGCAATGTATGCGCTAACTCCTGAGATCTACACCAAGTTCACTGCTACTGGTGCACCTGACTTGACTGCGCCGGTTGCTATATCTGGTGTCGGCCACGAGTCATTTACTAAAGAACAGTTGATGACATGGATCCGAGTTCTAGCTTCCTCAGCTAAGACCGGAAAAGTTCCAAGTCAATCTGTTTTGACTTCATACTTATCCAAGGTTCCGTATCTAAATACTGATCCGGATTACCAACCAAGTGAGTTGAAGTATCAGGATTAATTCCTGAA
>CAWURN010000003.1:0-10580 GCA_963924835.1 Candidatus Nanopelagicaceae bacterium
CAAGATGTTTCACCATTACAACAACGATTGTTAAATCTATGGCTTGGCAAACGTGATGATATTTGTGTTGTTGGGGATGCCGCGCAGACTATTTACTCATTCGCTGGTGCCAGTTCCGCATTTTTACTCGGTTTCACTACCCGTTTTCCAAACGCTCAAGTTATTCGATTATCCCGTGGCTATCGTTCGACCCCAGAAATTATTGGAACTGCTAATGCCATATTGCGTCAAGGCGGAATGATTGGTGAACATAGCCATGAACTTGCATCAATGAATGAACATGGCGCAAAGCCTGAAATAGCACAATTTGATTCAAATGCAGGAGAAGCAAATTACATCGCAAAAAAGATTTCAGAACTTCGAGCTAAATCTGGTGAGCATGTTGAAGTTGCGATTCTGACGAGAACAAATGCGCAATTGGATATATTCGAGCGCGAACTTCGCAGCGCCGGAATCGAATCTCAAATAAAAAGCTCTGAAAAATTCTTCGAGCGAATTGATGTTAGAGATGCAATGCGAATTATTAGAAGTGCATCGGTTCTGCCAACTGAAGGCGGTAATTGGTACGACGATTTAGTTGCGGTACTGCGCCCCTTTGGTGATACCGATTATGTCCACGCATTTTTAGCGCTGGCAAAATCCATGCAAGATCCCGTTCAAGAAGATGTAACTTCTGCGAGAAGCGCAACAACGCTGCGTACTTATCTTCGCGAACTAGAAGATCGAGCCGAACAGAACAACCCGCCGACCTTGCCAGGAGTGGTGCTATCAACTTTGCACGCTGCAAAAGGTCTGGAATGGGACCACGTTTTCTTGGCTGGTGTTAGCGATGGAATATTGCCGATGGGCAACGACGTCGAAGAGGAGCGCAGACTTTTCTATGTGGGCCTTACTCGAGCAAAGAACCAGCTACACCTCTCGTATTCGGGAACCCCAAGCCCATTTCTAAGCGGAATTAATTAACTTGCGCCGATGATGTGGCGTGAGTTACCCTTCTCCACATGTCACAACAACTCGCACTAATAGCAGGCACACGCAGTCTTTCTGCTGTGTCGATTTCTGCTGTTAATTGGCGCTCTTCTTCAGTTGTTGGGGCATCAACAAATAAGCCATCAACACATAAGCATTTTGCCTTCGCTGCTACCTATGCAGCCTATGCAAAGCGCGGATCCTGGAGCTCTATCGGCTAACCGATAGTCAAAAGCCCCAGGGCCGCAAATCCTTTTAAAGGATTCGCGGCCCTTTTGCTTTTCTATCAGCCGCGAGATTTCCAATAAATCTATCCATCCGGATAACGCAACCAAACCAACTAACCAACCTAAATCAAGAGAAAGCCAAACTAGACCAAACGAGAAAAAACGGAGGTGAGAACAGTGACTGTTCTCTTCAGCGAACTATTAGTACCAGGATGGGCCGAAGGCCCAGATGCAAAGATTGGCGTAACTGCATTTGCAGATAGCGCTACGAAGCTTCCCTGCCATGCAGCAGATCCAGAGACCTTCTTCGCAGAAAGCCAAGCCGAAATTTCGTATGCCAAGGCGCTCTGTGGTGAATGTCCGATGCGAGCCAAGTGCCTAGAAGGCGCAATCTCTCGTGCCGAGCCATGTGGAATTTGGGGCGGTGAATTGTTTGAAGATGGGAAAGTCATTCAAGCGAAGCGCACTGCGGGCAGACCGCGACTTGCTCCGGTCGGCGAAAAGCAGGCCCAGTTGGCCAGCTAACCAATTCTTAAAAGGAAATAATCATTACCCGAATAGAAATATCCATTCTCTACAAATGCGATATGTATCAAATCAGACGCTGGCAGCCACAAGATAAATGTGGTTGCCAGTATCTGTATCCAACGCTCTCATCTTCCGAAGTTTCAAAATTTAACGGATCAAATAGATTCAAAGTTAAGGTCGTGCCAAATAGCCTTGGCGCTTTGATTAGCCCTTTAGCTTCGACACCAATGCTGTTATTTGCGCCATTCAAGTTAACGGATGCGCAATATTCAATAACGTAAGTTGCAAGCAACCCAGTCAATAACGCAACTTGGGCGGAAGGAATTTCCAAGCCTCTGGTTTCTTCACTGTCTAGAGCCGACAAAAATTCAAATGAACTGTGATGAGGAAATTGTTCAGCACGCCAGAGATTCAAGCAGTTAAGGCAAGGCGTCTTTCCGGGCAACACAATTGGGCCAAGGATAATTTTATTTTCAATTAAATTAGAAACTATTAGGTGCGGAATTTCCTCACTCATCCACTGCTGCATAATCTCTTGGGGGATTGATTCGGTAGAAATAATAAAATTTGGATGCAATGGAAATTCCCGGTTATCTGTCGGGAATAATTGGGAATTTCTTGCAATGTCTGCAATTACTATGGTTTTTCTGAGCCCAACATCACTCCCGCGGATTGCCATCCCGCAAACTTCATCAGGTGATATTTGTACTAGCGAGTCGATGTTAGTAGAGCCCGATCGGTCAATAATTTTTACCATGCTAAACCCACTGGCTTGCAATACTCCTAAAAGCGAGAGAGCCAAACGATTTCGACCATAAATAATCAATGAGAAATATCGGCGCTCACCAATAAGTGCCTGTGAGCCTTTTTCGACATTAACTGCAGGGTGCCAACCAGATAGATTTTCTTCAGCCTGCATGCGATTAAATGAATTAACCAGATTAACCGGTAACAAATCGCCCTTATCCATTGTGCTCTTATTTTTCAGCAATTGTGTCGACAGAGACTCCGCTCGAAACTCAATTAGATTTGCATCATTAAGCACCTGCAAAAGATTAATTATCTCTTTTTTACCTGCGTCTGGACCAGAAGCTACTTCGAAATCAATTCCGAATGCAATGGCATTCACCGAAACTATTCGCAAGATCTGTTCTAAAGATTGGCTTCCATCTAGGCGTTGCAATAATTGGGAAGCGATTTCGTTTTTTACTTCAATCCCCCGGTGGCTAAATCCAACATAAATATTGCTGCTGCTTTGTTGATTGTTCGCGTCATTGAATTTAAAAAACTTCACCCCTGGCCGAAGTTTTGGAAAGGCCTTGGTATCAAAAAAGTCTAGATTTTCTAATTCGCCTAATTCTGTATGGGTCATATCCGCGAGTATTTAGCAGATGCAATTATTGGGCTCACGGCCCAGGTTATTTTGTGGAAATCGATCTCAAACTTCAGCGGGCGGTGTCCACCGGTTCACCCCGCAACCACTTCAATAAAAACACCCCTGCACTTTCGCGAAGGGGTGTTTAAATTATTTTTTAATTAAACTTTAGTAAATTAAGCCTTACCGAGAATACGGTTAACTTTTGTTCCGCATACTGGGCAGATGCCTTGTGCCATTCGGCGACCAGACTCAGAGACTTTAACGTGGCCTTCAAAAGCACGCTTCTCTTTGCACTTAACGCAGTAGGCCTCACCTTTATATTCTTCAGCCATTATGACCCTCCAATCGCCGCACTCTCAAAAGTTCGGGGATATCCCAAACCCTGCGTGCGTATGGACTCACCATACCCCCGAACACGCTCGCAAGCGGGGATTTCACGGCTAAATTGGGGGTAACTCGATAATTTCATCGGGCGAACCCACAGATCCAGCCTCATATCCCTCTAAAAAGGCCTCAGCCCGCTCTTTATCGGCATATCTGTCCAAGAACTCTTGGAAGTCATCACCATGGCCAGCAATACGAAGATGAATCAGTTCATGGAAGAGCACATATCGCAGGGCGTAATCCGGCGCATTATTTAATCTTTCGGAAATTCTGATTGTTTTATCCACTGTTGTGCAAGATCCCCAGCGCTCGCGCATTACTCGCCAAGTTACCGAGATTGGGCGCTCGTTAAACTCGTCAAATTCAGGTAAGAACTCTGCCAAAAGTTGGTCACACATCTTAAAGAGCGCACCATCGCTCTTGCGCAAGCGATTCTCACGCTTTAAAACCAGGTCAATCATCTCTGGAATCACATCAAACTCTTGGCGCCTGCTCAATCGATCAGGAATATGTATTTCGATCACACCATTTTGACGAAAAGCGTGAAGTGTTCGCTTCCGCCTCGAGCTTCGTATCACCCTAAATTCTGGAAGCCTTGAAAGTAGCTCTTCATGTTCTTTCTTGATTGATTTTTTTGGGGTGAGAGCGGGCATATTGGGAAAGATATCGGCAAAAATTTCGCCTTGGATAAAGTTTTCCACCGCATTCGAATTCTCGATTTTAATTCCCTCGTTATCCCCAGAACGCAAAGAGTTATCAACTGCTTATACACAAGTTTATCAACAGCCTAATAAAAATAAGCGGATGGCACGTCGTTTAATGAGTTTATTTGCGAATTATATTTCGCCAAATCTGCGACATATTGCGCCAGTTAAGTTGATTATGGGCTCTGATTACTTTAGGTTCTAGCCACGAAGTTCTCGGATAACCGTTCATTGTTTGCAAGGGGAAGGCAAACAAAGAATTGTGCGCCCGGGGACTTCGCTTTTTTATAACTTAAGTTAAATCAGCCCGGAAAGATCATCGGGAACAATTGTGCTACCTAAGAATTTCTTAACATCCGATAAATCTTCACCTCTCGGCAAGAACGCAGGATCCTCCCAGCGCTTATCTCGCTCTGATAGTCCAATTTCACTTTCAACATCAAACCAGAAGAGCGAACATTCACGCATTTTTCTTGGCGAAACCTCTAAACCTAAAAGAGTGGCGAACAATTGTTGAGTTGGAGATTTTGTAGCGCGACCTCTGCGCAATGTTTCGCTAAGCGCCGGGAAGGATGGCAGTCGATTGCCAATAGCTTTAGGTGAAACGTAATCGATCCAACCTTCAATTAGCGCCAAAATCATTTCGAGCTTGGCAAGCGCAGCATCTTGAGAAGGACTCTGCTCAGGTTTAAAAAGCCCAGCAGATATTGCAACAGAAATAGATTCCGGATTATTGATATCTAATTCACCAGTTTCTAAGGCACGTTCGGCTTGCTCCTGAATTGAATCAATATCAATCTTTATGCCTGCACCATATGCAGTTATGGCTTCTTGAATGTATTGCGATAACCATGGTGCATGTGAAAATAACCTTGATGCAGCAGCTTCACGAACCGCTAGAAAAATACGGACTTCATCGATTGGAATTTCCAGGCCTGCTGCCCATTTTGAAATGTTCTGAGGAATTAATCTGGCTTCATTGACTCCAAATAGCGGGATAGCAATATCGTTCGAACCAGTAATCGATACCGCTAATTGCCCGACAGATGTTCCAAGCTGGCTTGCGATTAGTGAACCCATGAAGGCCCGCATGATTGGCGCAATCGCTGCAAGTTCTGGGGCCGCGTCCGCTTCGCTTATTGAGGTCTCCTTCAATACATTTGTTAAGGCGCTAGCCATGCCATCTGCAAGCGGTTCGATCATTTTCGCCCAATTTGAAACAGTTGAATCTAACCAATCACGCCGACTCCAAGCAGGCAGATTGGACCTTGATAGCGCTGGAAAATTTGTTGCTTCATCTAACCAAGTGTTTGCAATATCTAATGCAACTTGGGAATCGGCAATATCTTGAGATCCAACCGGAAGGTCTCCCTGACCTGAAACAAATTTTCGTGCAACGTCTCGAAGTACATCAGGTGAAATAAGTGGGCCAACAGAGCCCGCATTATTAGCGGCGGCAAAAAGTGTTTGTGGATTCAAACCAAAATTAGATAGCTGCTGAAAGAGTTCCTTGAAGTTTGGATTGTTTTCTGGATCATTTGGATCATTTGGATTGCCTGGTCCAAACCCGAAATTATTACTCATAATTAAACCACTCCAATCATGTTCACCCATTACCTTAAAGAACTTTATCTGCATCTGTGAATACATATGCATCTGTGAATACATATTCAGATGTAACCATTGGTAAGGTAACCAAAGTTGCTGGAAGTTTCTTCCCCATCCGCTTAAAATTCTTTGAATACTTGCCTGGATCAGGAACTGAAGCAGGAAATTGTCGCCTGAAGTTGTTACGCTAAGGGCCTAGTCAGTGAAATTCATGAATTTAGGGGTAGAAAAATTGCAGATGATTTTTGCGGCTACAGCTTCAAGTAGCTCAGCATTTGCCGCCCTTATCTGGTGGGCAGTTCCATTCTTTGCAGTCTTAGGTGCGATTATTTATGTCACTTGGGTGGCCAAGTTCAAGGATAAATACGCCAACGAAACTAATCGATCCGTAACTAAATTCCAGAGCTTCCAAGACAGTTTCCGCGATGACACAACAACCAATACCTAGATATCTTTCAAAGCCACCACTTTTATTCCTGTTTGCAGTTTTTCTTTTGGCGCTAGTCGCCCCGATGCCATTCGCCATAATTTCACCAGGCCCAGTAACTGATCTTTTGAGCAACGGTATAAAAATTGATAACGAAATAACGACAAAGGGCAAGTTGTATTTGCTCTCAGTTTATGTAACAAACCCAGATAGTCGACCGCCCGGATTTTCGATTTTAGAGTCATGGTTAAGTGGTGATTCGGTTGTTATTCCAAATGAAGTTGTTTACAAGGAAGGCGAAACAACGCAATCAGCCAATGCCCAAGGTAAGAAAGAAATGCTCAAGTCCGAAGAGACTGCTGCTATTGCCGCCGCTAATTTTCTCAAGAGTGCGCAGCCAGATAAGCCCCTAAATTGGAAAATCTCAGATATAGAATTTGCATCAAAAAGAGTTGGTGGGCCAAGTGCTGGACTCGCATTCTCACTTGTGCTAATCGCAAAACTTTCAAACCCTGAGTTAATTGCAGGGAGAAATATTGCGGTAACGGGAACAATCAACGAAGTTGGTCGGGTCGGAAGCATCGGCGGAATTGATCAGAAGTTAATCGCGGCGAAAAGCGCCGGGGCAACGATTGCAGTGATACCGATGGCAAATTGCCGAGATATCACGGTATCCACGAATGGTTTGCAGGTAATTCCTGTGAATAACCTTAGTGAAGCATTTCACGGATTAATTGACCCGTCGGCTGCAAAATCTATGCGCTGCCCAGCCTGATTTAACAACAAATTAGATAATCGGTTTGCTCGACTTTTCACACTAGTTTCATAATAGGTAGAGTACGGGCATGAGTTCATTTCAATTTCCAGGCAATCCATTCTCAAATACACCAAGACCACAGAGCCCATTGCGTCCGAAACGTCCAGGACCTTTTGCTCTTACCGCAATCGCACTTGTAATAATCGGTTCTGTTCTTGTGGGAATGAGCGGCTTTTATGCCGATTTACTCTGGTTTCGCTCCGTTGATTTTCAATCTGTCTGGAGCACAGTTCTTGTTACAAAAATATCGTTATTCATATTTTTCGGATTAATAACATCGCTATTCATAACATCTAATATTTATTTAGCCTTTAGAAGTCGACCACTATATGCACCAGTTTCAATTGAAGCCGATAACTTGGAGAGGTACCGCGGGCAGCTAGAACCAATTCGTCGCTGGGTCTTGCTTGCAATCGCTCTTGGTTTCTTTTATTTTGCTGGAACTTCTGGCATTGCACTTTGGGAAAAATGGCTTCAGTTTAGAAATGCAACTTCTTTTGGGGTTAAAGATTCGCAGTTCGGTTTGGACATCTCATTCTTCGTATTTAGATTACCGTTCTATGAAGCCCTTATTGCCTGGGCAATTTCAACTTTAGTTCTCACAATTATTGCAACAGCAGCGGTTCATTATTTATATAGTGGAATCCGGTTGCAGGTTGCTGAAGATAAAACAACAGTTGCGGCTCGTGTCCAACTTTCAGTCCTTCTTGGAATTTTTGTTTTGATAAAAGCTGTTGCTTATTGGTTTGACCGCTTCGCACTTGAATTAAAAGAGGGAAGACTAATTACTGGTCTGTCATACAGTGATGTAAATGCTTTGCTTCCAGCAAAGGGCATCTTGGCTGGTATTTCTGTCATTTGCGCACTTCTCTTCTTTGCAAACATTATTCGCCGTTCTTGGGTTCTTCCAGCAGCGGGTGTAAGCCTTTTAGTTATATCTTCAGTATTAATCGCTGGGGTTTATCCAGCCGCGATTCAACAGTTCCAAGTAAAGCCAAGTGAGTCCTCAAAGGAAGCGCCATATATTCAGCGCAATATTGAAGCAACTCGCGCCGCTTATGGATTAAGTGATGTCAAAGTTAGTGATTATCAAGCGACAATTGAAACATCAGCTGGTCAGTTAAAGAATGATGCTGCAACAATTTCAAATATTCGCCTGCTTGATCCAAACGTAGTTCCATCAACATTTCGTCAGTTACAACAGATTAAGCCTTACTACAACTTTGCTGATTCACTGGATGTTGATCGATACACAATCGATGGCGCAAAGCGTGATTCTGTAGTTGCGGTTCGTGAATTAAACATCGAAGGAAATCCAGCCCGAAATTGGATTAACGACCACTTGGTTTACACACATGGATTCGGATTTGTATCTGCTTTTGGTAACACAATTGACGCAGATGGAAAGCCAACATTTAGTGTTGGAGATATTCCACCAACTTCCGGCCTTGGAAAATTCCAGCCAAGAATTTACTTTGGTGAGAACGTCCCAGATTATTCAATCATTGGCGGCGCTAAAGGTGGAAGCCCAACTGAACTTGACTATCCAGATGATAAATCTGCAAATGGTCAGAAGAACTACACATACACCGGCAAGGGTGGCGTCCCAATGGGATCATTGTTTACTCGCTTACTTTTCGCGATTAAATATCAGGAACAGCGCATCGTTCTTTCAAACTTAATTAACTCAGATTCAAAAATACTTTTTAATCGTAATCCAAGTGAGCGCGTTTCAAAGGTCGCACCTTGGTTGACACTTGATGGAAACATTTATCCTGCGATTGTTGACGGTCGTATCTTGTGGATTGTTGACGGATATACAACTAGCAATGGCTATCCATATTCAAAGAAGACAAACTTGGCAGAAGCGACAACAAACTCTGTAACAACGAGTTCGACTGCTGTTTCTTCGCTTGCGAGTAGGAATATTAGCTATATTCGAAATTCAGTTAAAGCAACTGTTGATGCATATGACGGCACTGTAAAGCTTTATCAATGGGATACCAAAGATCCAGTCCTTGCGACCTGGAGTAAGTCATTCCCGGGAACAGTTACGCCAAAGAGCGCAATGTCGAAGTCATTGCTTGAACACATCCGCTATCCAGAAGATTTATTTGGAGTTCAACGCGATGTATTAAGCACTTATCACGTCAAAACTGCTGATGCATTTTATGGTGGCCAAGATTTCTGGCGTGTTCCAACAGACCCATCATCATTGGGCGCAAATGCTGGAATCCAACCTCCTTATTACATGACTCTTAAATTGCCTGGTGAAGAAAAGGCAGCATTCTCAATCACTTCATCATTTGTTCCCCGTGGAAATCGCCAGAACTTAACGGCTTTCGCAGTTGTGAATTCTGATAACGGCCCTGATTATGGAAAAATTTCAGTGCTTCAACTTCCACGTTCAACTAACATTTCTGGACCATCTCAAGTTGCATCAAACTTTGAAGCAAAACCAGAAGTAGCCCAAGCACTTTCATTACTTCGCCAAGGTGGATCTGATGTAGTTCTTGGAAACCTTCTAACACTTCCAGTCGGTGGCGGTTTGCTTTACGTGCAACCAGTTTATGTTCGCGCAACTGCAAACAATTCTGCGTATCCACTTTTGCAGAAAGTACTCGTCTCATTTGGTGATGTAATCGGTTTTGACAACACTCTTAAGGGTGCGTTAGATCAAGTCTTTGGTGGAAATTCGGGAACTGTTTTGAATAACACTTCACAATCCACGGATAATGGTTCTACGACAACAGTTAGCAGTTCGTTGAAGTCTGCACTTGCAAGTGCACAATTAGCGTTGGCAGATTCGCAAGCTGCACTTAAGACGGGCGATTTCGCTGCTTATGGCAAGGCACAGGATCGATTGAAAGCCGCAATTGCTGCTGCAATCTCTGCACAAAAGTAATTTCGCAAAAGTAATTTGGGTTATTAAACTTTTCGGCATAAGATTGCCGAACCGACGCGGGGTGGAGCAGCTCGGTAGCTCGCTGGGCTCATAACCCAGAGGTCATAGGTTCAAATCCTGTCCCCGCTACCAATCAAAACAAGTCGATGGCTTACGGAAAACACACCGTAGGCCAGACCATCAATAGCTAAGACAAAAACACTTTCACCTGCAGCATGTGCACTTTCTACTTGTGCAGAAATTATCTCTGGGAATTTAGCGGTTGCTCTAACCATCGCCAGACTCGGGCCCAGAAGTGCCGTGCGAGATTTTCCATTGAGAATAACTCGAGCGGCAATTCCTTGAATCGGGGATTGATTCCATTGGGTAAAGGCAATCGGCGTAACTTGTTTGGCTTCCAAATAATTAGCAACAGCCAACATCGCCTTATGTTGATCTGATGGGTTCTCTGCCATCTCTGCTGAATTTTCCAATTTTGTTAAGTGTTCGCGTAGCCCAACAATTAAAGTCAGCGAAACAGTTTGTAGAACTGAATTTTCCAAGACGCTATCCGGATCGCTTTTATAAGGGCTAGATTCGAAGAGTTCATTTTCAACTACAAAGATCTCTTCGTATTGCGGCGCTGGCGGTTCC
>CAWURN010000004.1:0-51766 GCA_963924835.1 Candidatus Nanopelagicaceae bacterium
GAACTCTTCTCGACTCGATAAGTTGCATCAGATAAATTGACATCAATTGGTGCAATTTGAATTCCCCACTGCCGCGCTTCATCTAAAATCACGCGCTTTGGATACATGCCCGGGTCGTGCGTTAAAACTCCAGCAAGGAATGCAGCGGTGTGATGGGTCTTTAACCAAGATGATTGATAAGTCGGAAGTGCGAATGCAGCGGCATGCGCCTTGCAGAAACCAAACGATGCGAAGGCACGCAAGATTTCCCAGACTTCCGTAACAACAGTGCTGGTGTAACCACGAGCAAGTGCGGCTGGATAGAGCCAATCACAGACCGTTTGTTGGTTAGCGATATCGCCTAATTGGCGCCGCTTTTCATCGGCTTCGGCCAGAGATACCCCTGTCATTACCGAGATGATCCGAATTACCTGCTCGTGAAAAACAACTACGCCTTCGGTCTCAGACAAAATATCTTCGAGGTCGTCGTGAATTATTGGCCGAACCCGCAGGCCATGTCTGGTTGCAAGAAATGGTGTGATCATGTCGCTCTTTACTGGGCCCGGTCTAAAGAGTGAGATATCAATAATTAAATCGTTAAAAGTTTCTGGTGCGAATTTTCCGACAAGCTCGCGCTGTCCCGGACTTTCAATTTGAAATATACCTAAGGTGCGAGTGGATTTAATTAAATCAAAGGTGGCGTGATCATCTAAAACAATTGCGTCGATATCAATTGGAGCGCCTTCAATCCGCTCAATCTCAGAGAGCGTATAAGAAATTGCTGATTGCATTCGAACACCAAGAACATCTAATTTCAATAAGCCAATAGCTTCAACATCATCTTTATCGAACTGCACCATCGGGTATCCACTTGCATTCATCTGTTGTGGTGCGTAATTCCCCAGCCCTAAATCCGATAACACAATTGCGCATGGATGCATCGATAAATGTCGGGGCAGCGAATCTAGGCGGCCAGCAAGTTCGATGGCCATCTTCAAAATTGGGGTGTTTAGATTTAAATCTTTTAGCTCTGGCAAATTAGCCAGCGCTTTTGGAATATTGCTAGATCTAATGTGCGGCATTGATTTTGCAATTAAATCAATCTCCATCGGTGATATCCCAAGTGCGGCGCCGACATCGCGAATCGCATGGCGGGATCTATAAGTTTCAACCATCGAAACTGTCGCGCAACGTTGGCCATACTTTTCAAAGATTGCATCGTAGATTTCTAGCCGTCTTGCAGATTCAACATCGATATCGATGTCTGGCAGCTCGCCCCGAAGCGGCGAACAGAAACGTTCCATTAACAACCCGTGAGTTATTGGCTCGACGCCAGATATCCCAAGCACATGGCAAATTAGTGAACCCGCGCCACTTCCCCGCGCTGCTACTCGAATCCCCTTGCTGCGTGCAAGATCGGTGATATCTGCAACTGTTAGAAAATAAGATTCATAACCAAGAGTTCTAATTGCACTTAACTCTTCCTCTAATCGACTTGCTGCAACAACTGATTTTGATCCGATATATCTGCGAGATAAACCAACTTCACATCTAGAGCGCAATTGTGTTGCAAGCTCGCTGTGGTTCTTCGCTCCAAGCGCCGCGGCATCAGGTAAATGGATAGCTCCAATACCAATATCTTTTCGTGGCGAAAGCACTGCTCGCTCTGCCCAGTCCTCGGTTGTATTTAACAACAATCGCCCATCGCGTTCGCCAGCAAGCCGTGAAATTTCATCAGCTAAATAGTGCATCTGTGAACTATCTTTAAAGTAAGCCTCACTATTCTGGCGACTTACGCTCTTGTTGCTTAGCGGAACTAATTTACGTGCCGCATCCAACACATCAGCAATCGGCCCATCATCACGATCTAACATTCGTACCGCATTACTTAAAATTGCGGGTACCTGGTTATCTCTTGCAAAGCCCAGCATCCGAGCTGCATATGAGGTCGAAAATTGCCCATCGCCACGAGTCAAATGTGAAACACATTCCAGCCCTTGATCAGCAAACAATTCCTGCGTTGAGTTAAATATCGAAAGTGCTTCAGCACCTTTGCGAACAGCGATTGCTGATGCTAACTGTGACTCTGGCCCATGAAGTAGAAGTAAGTTTCTTGAATGTTGGCTAAAGCGTTCCAGCAGAGAATGGGTTAATAAGTTCTCGCTATTATCGCGATTTACCGCTGTTACTAATCTATAAAGTGAATCTAGATGTCCGCCTTGAGCAAGAAGTGTTATCCGATATTTCTTCTGCACAAAACTTAAATTGATACCAAGAATTGGCGCAATGCCATTGGCTTCACAGCTTTTAGTAAACCGAATTACCCCAGCCATAGTGTTCATGTCAGTAAGTGCGAGCGCCGGCATTTCGAATTCAGCTGCGCGTTCTACTAATTGATTGGCATGGGCAGTTCCGTATTTAAATGAGTAACCACTAGCAACGCGTAGATGAGTAAAACGCTTCATTTTCAAAAATGTTTTACAGCGGCCGAGATGTTGGGCGGATCAACCAAGTTTTTGTTACTTCATCTAGTTCAATTTCAAAGGTTGTTAGTGCGCCTTCAGGTGCCGCTTCCACTCGCCAAATTGCACGAGCGCCATCATCGAAAATAGTTGACTCAGTTACGCGATTCTTGCCATCACTTATGCGATTCCACCAACCACCAGATTCGCGCCATCTGGAAACGATGGCATGAATATGAAACTTGCGGCCGTTATAGATGAACTCAATAGGTTCACCTTCCGGGGCAAGCACTCGAGCACCGCTTGGTGAACTAGCGGGGACTGGGGTTATGGCTTCTTCGAACATATGTTCGAAAGATAACCGCCTCCTCTGACAGGCGCAAGTAAGGTCTAGATTCGGAAATTCGGGCGTGGTTTATCTCGACACGCTACCTAATTAGTTGAAAGTTCAACCAATTACCCATACCTTAGGCCCACAGAAAGAAAAAACTAGCAACACAACTAACAAAGGAAAACAATGGATCTAATTCTCGTAATCGGCCGAATCCTATTTGGCGGCTTCTTCCTAATGTCAGGCATCAACCACTTCACAAAACTTGAAGCGATGACAGGTTATGCAAAATACAAGAAGCTTCCAGCAGCAAAGCTTGGTGTTCTTATCTCAGGCCTAATGCTTGTAATCGGTGGTCTTTCAGTAATTCTCGGTTACTACGTAGATCTAGGTGCGCTACTTCTAGCAATCTTCCTAGTTCTAGCAGCGGTTATCTTTCACAATTTTTGGAAAGAAAGCGATGCGACTGCAAAGCAGAACGAGATGTTGGCTTTCATGAAGGACATCGCGCTTGCTGGTGCAGCTCTTATCCTTTTTGCACTAGTTGTAAAGCACGGAACTGATCTTGATTTTGGATGGGCGCTTTCAGCGGAGAACATCTCGCTCTGGAAGTAATTAATAAGTAATTAAGTTAAAAGCCCTCGGCATAACAGTTGGGGGCTTTTTCGTTCCCATAAGTGGCACCATTAGCCGTATGGAAATCGCGCTCGCCCTCATCGTAGGTGTGTTTATTGGCGCAGTACTTGGCTTTATCGGAGCTGGTGGCGCAATGCTCACAGTCCCAATCCTTATCTATCTATTTAATTTTACGCCGGTTCACGCAACCACTGCCGCGCTCTTGGTTGTATTTCTTGCCGCCGCATTTGGCTTAGTCCCTAAAATAAAAGCCGGCGATGTACAAATTAAAATCGCCCTTTCAATCTGGTCGCTCGGTTTAATCACAAACCTTGGTGGCGCGATTGTTGCGAGGCACCTATCGGATGCCTTCATCATCACTGGATTTTCAATCATTTTAATTTTAGCTGGGCTTTCAATGCTTCGTGCGCCTATATCAGAACGTAGCGAAAAGAAGATCCCAATGATTGCCCTAGTTCCACTCTCTTTAATTATTGGTTCGATGACCGGAATTTTCGGAATCGGAGGCGGCTTTCTTGCAATTCCGATCCTCGTAATTTTCTTTCACACTCCACAAATCAAAGCAGCGGGGACTTCGCTCTTTATTATTGCGATTAACTGCCTAACAGCTCTCCTTGGGCGTCAATATTTATGGCACGAAATTGATTGGAAGATTCCGGTCATAATTTCAATTTCCGCAATAATTATTTCAATCTTTGGCTCACACCACAGTTCGAAAGTTCCAACAGCGATACTTCGTAAATCCTTTGCTTACCTACTCTTTGCTATTGCAATGTTTTCGGTTGTAGAAACCTGGTTTATTTCCTAACAGTCTGGCAATAGGATAACGGTATGCCTTCAGTCTTATTTGTTTGTGTTCACAATGCCGGTCGATCCCAGATGGCCGCTGGTTTTATGACTGCGCTTTCTGGTGGAAAAGTAGAAGTTCTCTCAGCAGGTTCTGCGCCAAAGGATTCAATTAACCCAATAGCCGTCGAAGCCATGAATGAAGTTGGAATTGATATTGCGAATAACGTGCCAAAAGTGTTAACAACACAAGCGGTCCAGCAATCTGACGTAGTAATAACCATGGGATGTGGCGACACCTGCCCCTTCTTCCCAGGCAAACGATATGAAGACTGGGTTCTAGATGATCCAGCAGGTCAAGGAATTGAATCTGTCCGCGTAATCCGCGATGAAATTAAGAATCGAGTGGAAGCTTTACTCAAAGAAATAATCTAACTTCATCTAAAGTAGCGCCATGGAAAATGTTCTTCAAAACCCGTCCGTTCAACGCGTTTCCACAAAGTTAAAAGAACTCGGTATTGAAGGCGAAGTGCACGTTCTATCCGAAAGTGCCCGTACCGCCCAAGAGGCGGCAGATGCACTAGGAATTTTGGTTGGCCAAGTCGCATCATCAATAGTTTTCAAGTTAGATGACGAATCACCTTTATTAGTAATAACAAGTGGTCGCCATCGTGTCGATACTAAATTAGTCGCTGAAAAACTTGGTGTTGCTAAGTTGCACCGCGTAGATGCCGATTATGTTAAAGAAAAATCAGGTTTCTCAATTGGTGGCGTATCCCCTGTTGGTTGGATTAATCCTGCAACAATCTTGATCGATGAAGCGCTAAATGACTATGAAGTTGTGTGGGCCGCTGCTGGGCATCCACATTCGGTATACCCAACTACTTTTGATGAACTAATTGAAGCCACTGGTGCTAAACCAATGGTTGTTGGTGATTAATGATTGTCTTAGTTTATTTCTGGAAGATTAATCTGCGCTCACTCCCTATTGCAATTCTTCATATGGCTCTAGATCGGATAACTCTTAGTCGGAGTAAGAAAGTAACTTTCTTTAAATCTTTAGGATCTGGCAAAGGTGAAACTTTTACACCAAAAGATGCTGATGCAAAACGTTGGGGCTTGCTGGTTGTAATTGATTCGGCTGAAGTAGAAACCTTTGATGCATCCCCTTTGATATCGAATTGGCGAAAAATTTCTACTGCTGAATATCGGGCTGTACTGCAACCAATTTCTTCTCACGGCATGTGGTCAAAGCGCAAACCATTTGATGAGAATCAAATTTCCAATTGGCAAGGTCCAATCGCTGCAATCACCCGTGCTCGAATTAAATGGGCCATGAATCAGAAGTTTTGGCGTGCGGTTCCGCCAGTAACTGTAAGTTTGAAATCATCGCCAGGATTACTAAGTGCGATTGGAATCGGTGAAGCACCTATTGGACTTCAGGGCACCTTCTCCAGGTGGGAATCTGGAGCGGCGCTCCGAACTTTCGCCTATCAAGGACAGGCGCATATTGCAGCGATTCAAGCAACCAAAGATCTAGATTGGTATGCCGAAGAACTCTTCGCTCGCTTTGCGAT
The DNA here is from genome assembly GCA_963924835.1 of Candidatus Nanopelagicaceae bacterium. GTDB lineage: Bacteria > Actinomycetota > Actinomycetes > Nanopelagicales > Nanopelagicaceae > AAA044-D11. The sequence continues at coordinate 5,772 of CAWURN010000004.1, forward strand.
TATTGAAGAGCATGGTGGGTTCTAGCTATAAATAAGGCAGAATTGACCCATGTCGATTCGCCAATATCGCCCAAGAAGTAATCGCCGTCAGGGTATTTCTGCGAATCAAAGTCTGGGACTTTATCTACTTCTGGCTTTTGCTATCGCATTGCAAATGAGTTATCCGCTAGTCAATGGTGACGCATTGCGCTATGTAACTATCTTTACTGTTATTACCGGTGCAATTCTCATGCTGGCTCATTCATTTCTATCCTACGGTTTTCGCTACTTCGCCACATTTGGCACAGTCACTTTCGGTTTTGCTTTGATTGTCGAAATAATTGGAAGTAAAACAGGTTGGCCATTTGGAAGTTATATTTACGATGATTCACTGGGTTTAAAAATTGCGGGTGTTCCAGTAATCGTTCCCTTCGCTTGGATAATGATGTCGCACCCAGTTTTGATTGCCGCTCGTAAAACAATTCCTAGTTGGGCATTTATATATGGTGGCGCTGGACTTATGGTCTGGGATTTATTTCTTGATCCTCAAATGGTCGCAGCCAATCGCTGGACTTGGGACGTAGTTGGACCACATGTTCCATTCCAACCAGAGATTCCACTTTCGAATACCGCAGGTTGGTTATTTGCAGGCATGGGGTTGATTGCGCTATTGAATTTAATTCTTCCTAAAGAGCGACGTAAATCTGGCGTCAACTCAACAATCCCCGATGTTTTCTTGGGTTGGACCTTGTTTTCCGGTGTGGTTGGCAATCTATTCTTCTTCGATCGCCCCGGGGTTGCATTGATCGGTGGAGTTGCCTTTGCGATTTGGATTGCGCCATATCTCTTTGTAATTTCATTTGGCAAGCCAGATTTATTAAAGTAAATGATTGAATTCTGGCTCTGTGCAATTGCGCTAATTATTACGGTCACGAATGTAATTAATATGCGGGTTGTAGGATTGAAAGGCGCGCAAAATGTCAGCGAAACTATTGATGTTCTAATTCCTATGCGCAACGAAGAAGAAAATGTCGAAGGTTGTCTTAAATCTGTAATGAACAGTGAATTACTAGAGGCAAGCCGTATTTTTGTTCTAGATGATGGATCAAGTGATTCAACTTCCCAACTCATTAGTCAATTTAAAGTTGAAAAGTTAAGTGGAACGCAGCCACCTACTGGCTGGCTCGGCAAAGTTTGGGCTTGTCACAATCTTGCTCAAGTAGGTTCTGGAAAATATTTAGTATTTTTAGATGCTGATGTCCGCCTTCATCCTCATGCAATTGCATCTGCAATAACTAAAATGAATCAATTTGGTTGGGATTTCATCTCGCCTTATCCAAGACAGATTGCTGGTTCATTTCTTGAAAAGTTAATCCAACCACTACTGCAATGGTCCTGGCTTGCAAGTGTGCCGCTACGGATTGCGGAAAAGTTTCCGAACCGCTCTATGACTATTGCAAATGGCCAATTCTTTGTTGTAAAACGTAGCGCATATGAAAAAACTGGTGGCCATGCCAAAATTGCTGGCGAAGTATTGGATGATCTGGAACTCGCCAGACTATTAATTAGTCAAGGTTTGAAAGGCGGAGTCGCAGATGGAAGTTCAGTTGCAAGTTGTCGGATGTATAAAAACAATTCGCAATTAATCGATGGCTACACCAAATCACTCTGGAAAGCTTTTGGCGGCCAATTCGGAACTCTCCTAGCCTTCATTCTGCTGTATTTCACAGGGATATCACCATATTTAGGAATTGGTGCACCGGCTTTATTTATATTTCTCTCACGCGTTCTAGCCTCAATAAAGACGAAATCTAATCCGGCATTTGCCTTCCTGCATCCGATATCTATTCTGGTTCTGCTTTATTTGATTGTTTTGTCCTCAATACGAAAATCTCGTGGAACCTTGCAATGGCGGGGTCGGGCGATTTCCTAAATGTCTAAGGTAATTGTTATTGGCGCCGGAATTGGTGGCATGTCTGCTGCTGCAAGATTGGCAAAAACTGGACACGAAGTCACTATCTTTGAAGGCAGCGATCGCACTGGCGGAAAATGTCGAACTAAATGGATTGGTAAATACGCTTTTGATACTGGGCCATCACTGTTAACTCTGCCTGCAGTTTATCGTGATCTTTTCTTGAAGACTGGAAAACGGATTGAACATATACTAAAAATTGATCCAGTCGATCCAGCTTTTGAATATAACTTTGCTGACAAAACCAGAATAACTTTTCCAAATCTTTCGCTAAAGGGCACCTGTGATTCGATCGAATCAGTATTAGGTAAAGAAGCGGGAAATCAATGGCATAACTTGATGCAGCGTGCTGAACATATGTGGGATGTTTCCAGAGGGCCATTTGTGGAATCTGAGTTGAAGTCAATTTCCAGATTGATTGCCAAAAAGGGGTTCCTCGGCAACTTAAAGGTAATTGCACCTTTAACATCACTTCGAAAGCTAACTGGCAAATATACGAGCAACCCATATCTCTCAAAGATCATCGATCGCTACGCAACATACTCTGGTTCAGACCCACGTAAAGTTCCGGCAGTCTTACTTACAATCGCTTTTGTTGAATCTTCATTTGGTGCTTGGCACATCAAAGGTGGAATCGGCCAACTCTCGAATGCAATTGAGAACCGTTGCCTAGAACTAGGTGTTAAGTTTGAATTGAATACAACCGTCACCAAAATTACCACAAAGAATTCTGCTGCTTCTGGTGTTGAAGTTGATGGAAAGTTTTATCCCGCAGATTTCGTTGTTGCTAATGCCGATGCCGAACTTGTTTATAATAAATTATTAGATGGCAACGTGAAAGAAGCGTCACCAGAGCGAAAGAAATTAGCTAAAGCCACTAAATCATTAGCCGGATTCTCGCTTCTATTAGGACTAGATAACAGCAAAATATCTGGACCTGCTCCAGTGATGCCACATCATTCGATCTACTTTCCAAACGATTACGACGCCGAATTCGATGACATTTTCGTAAAGAAGATTCCAGTCACAGATCCAACAATTTATATTTGTGCACCAAATGATCCAGAAATGGTTAAAGGAAATAATCTTGAGGCTTGGTCAGTTCTAATCAACGCGCCAAGACATGAACCAGGTTCTGGCTGGGATTGGAATAACGGTTCAGAGTTGTATGCCGCAAGGATAATTGCAAAGTTAGATGAGTTGGGGCTAAGAGTTAGTGAACGGCTGGAAGTAATGGAGTTTCAAACTCCAGCAGATTTGGAAGAAGAAGTTAGTGCTCCTGGTGGCTCGATTTATGGAACTTCAAGTAATGGCGCACGTTCTGCATTTCTTCGTGCAAGTAATACCTCTCCTCTAAAGAATTTGTATTGTGTTGGTGGTTCGGCTCATCCCGGTGGCGGACTCCCCTTGGTTGGAATTAGCGCAGAAATTGTCGCTGAAGCAATTGGGAAAGCTAGCTTGTAAGTCGCTTGTACAGACTTCCTGTTAATTGGGAAAGCGCAATAAATTGCATTGCCACCCAGATAATTGAGATTGCAGTATCGAGCTCAAAATTAAGAACATTTGCAACTATTGCAATAAAGATAAGGCTCGCTCGAACTGGACGTTCGCAAATTGTTACGATTCCTACTTCTTCATAGCCAAGCCCGCCCGCTCTTGCCCGCAAATATTCTTGAATGTACGTTGCAAGTAGCGCAAGGAAAACGAAGATGGCTGGGGCACCTAATCTATAGAGTGCGAGTGCCCAGAAAATTTCGGATAGCCGATCTACGAATGAATCAGTAAAGGCACCAAACTTTGAGGTAACTCTTGAAACTATCGCGAGTGAACCATCAATCCCATCGAAAAATAATGAGAGGACTAGAAAAATTGCGGCTGCCCAACTATTTGCAAATTGCCAAAGGGCAACTGCTGTTGCTAACCCAGCAAGCGTTAGGAAATTTGGTGTGACTTTCAATTTGGCTAGTGGTTTTACAACTGCGAATGAAATTTGCAGCCAAGCCTTAACGATTCCCTCGATCTTCGCATCCCCATGCAATTTTGACCAGGTCGCGAAAAACTCTTCTTTACTCACGGCTAGTTAATCCAAGGTTTGTGCAAATTTCCAAAGTTGCCGAAGCGGTATTCATTGTGTAGAAATGTAAACCAGGAACCTTCAGCGCAATTAACTCAGCACAGAGTTTTGTTGCAAGTTCGGCACCGACTTTTCGCACCACATCTGGGTCTTCGGAAATTTCATTAAACAACTTAGAAATATCGCCCGGAATTGGCGTGCCACCAAGTTCGGCCATGCGATTTAATTGTTTAACATTTGTAATCGGCAAAATTCCAGCAATGATTGGGAGATTAGATCCCCGCGCCGATAACTTTGAGACCAAAGTTTCCCACTTAGAGCTTTCGAAAAAGAACTGTGTTGTTGCAAATGTTGCACCTAATTGCTCTTTGCGAATCAGAACATCAATATCTTTCTCTGAATTACCACTACTTGCCGGATGTCCATCGGGAAATGCCGCTACTCCAACATCAAATCCACCTTGGCTAATTGCAAGTTCAACTAATTGATCAGCATGATCAAAGCCACCGTCAGTTGTAACCCAATTTGCGGCTGGTCCCCCAACTGGATCGCCGCGAAGTGCCAGAATGCTCTTTATTCCTGCACCTTTGTATTGACTAAGAATTTCAAGCAATTCATCTTTTGTAGAACCCACGCAGGTTAAATGTGCAACAGTGCCGCGCCCAGTTCGCTTGGTAATCTCTTTTGTAATCTGGATTGTGCGATCGCGAGTGCTTCCACCCGCGCCATATGTCACTGAAATAAAATCAGGCGCAATGGTTTCCAGCGCAGAGCTAGCCTCCCAGAGTCGCGCTTCTCCAGCGTCGTCCTTTGGTGGAAAAAACTCCACCGAGACTGTCATATCTTTCATAGCGGGTCAGGTTACCCTTACGCCGTGAGTTTTTCTGCTACCAATGACCTTAAAGAGATTCGTAATTTAGTAAATCAAGAATTACTTAACTTCGTGGCAGTTGAGAACAAATACCTCAATGAGATTGCCTCTGAATTGGCTCCAGTTGCTACCGCTATGGAGCGCTTCCTGTTAGACAGCGGAAAACGGCTTCGCCCACTCTTTGCATATATTGGATTTCTTGGAACTGGTTCCAAGCCCAGTGTAGAAATTCTTCGCGCTTGCGCTGCTCTTGAATTGGTTCATGTTTGTGCGCTTATGCACGATGATGTAATGGATGCATCCGATACTCGACGTGGTGCGCCCTCAATTCATAGAGCATTTGAAGCGTTGCATGCTGAAAAAAAATTAAGTGGATCCAGCGAGCAATTTGGAATTTCGGCAGCCATTTTACTTGGAGATTTAGCACTTGTTTGGTCTGCAAAGATGTTGCACCAATCCGGCATCGATAATGAATCGATGATTCGCTCGTTCCCAATGTATGACGAGATGCGAGTTGAATTAATGGCTGGGCAATTTCTCGATATTTACGAGCAAGCATTTGCCTCTGAGTCTGTTGAAAGATCTTTAAAAGTTGCTCGATATAAATCTGGTAAATACACAATTGAACGGCCTCTTCACTTCGGTGCAGCACTTGGCGGTGCAAACGAAAATCTTCTCAAAACTTACTCTGATTACGGTTTGCCACTTGGTGAAGCGTTCCAACTTCGAGATGATGTACTAGGGATTTTCGGTAATCCTGATGAAACAGGAAAGCCGGCAGGTGATGATTTACGTGAAGGAAAACGCACGGTTCTTCTTGCCAAAACCATGGAACTTGCGGATGAAAAGTCCAAGGCAGTTATCAAAAGCGCATTGGGCAATCCAAGATTGACCCTGGAAGATGTAACTGCAATTCGTGAAATTATCATTGGCTGCGGCGCACTTGTTGAGGTTGAAAAACTTATTTCTTCGATGACTTCCAGCGCGCAATCGGCCCTCGAACATGGTGAAATTGACCCAGTGGGAAGGGTTGCATTGACGCAGCTTTTAACCATAGTCACCCAACGAACTCTTTAAGTATTGGATATTAAATGCCGGCTCGCGTAAAAGGACCTACTGATCATGTTGTAATTGTTGGCGCTGGACTTGGCGGCTTAAGTGCTGCGCTCCGACTTGCAGGCGCTGGTCGAAAAGTTACTGTCATCGAACGCGAAAGTGTTCCGGGTGGCCGCAATGGCTTAATGAATAAAGATGGATATTCCTTCGATACTGGACCATCAGTTCTGACAATGCCTGACTTAATCCAAGATGCTCTTTCCTGTGTTGGCGAGAAACTTGAAGACTGGTTGGAATTACTCCCATTGAAGCCGTTGTATCGCGCTTTTTATCATGATGGTTCCACTCTTGACGTGCACGCCGAAACTGGTCGCATGCAAGAAGAGATTAGAAATGTAATTGGCCCAGATGAAGCCGCAGGTTACGGTAGATATGTTGAATTCGTAACAAAGCTTTATAAATATGAGATGAAAGATTTTATCGACCGTAATATTGATTCACCTTTTAACCTTTTAACTCCAAATTTAGCAAGACTTGTTGCACTAGGTGGTTTCCGCAGACTGGCTCCGAAGGTAAATGACTTTCTCAAGGATCCTCGTACTCAAAAGGTTTATTCATTTCAAGCAATGTATGCCGGTGTAAGCCCGCAACAGGCCCTAGCAATTTATGCAGTTATTGCATATATGGATTCAGTAAATGGTGTCTTCTTCCCGAAGGGCGGAATGCATGCGGTTCCCCGCGCACTTGCCGGAGCTGCTGCGAAGCATGGAGTTGAATTTAAATACAACCAGACCGTTACATCTATTGAACATTCTGGTGGGCGTGCGCGCGCAGTTATAACTGCAAATGGCGATCGCATCCCATGTGATGCCGTGATTCTAAATCCAGATCTTCCGGTTGCTTGGCGCGAACTACTTGGCCGAACTCCGCCATCTGTTAAGCGTCTAACTTATTCGCCTTCATGCGTGACTATGTTAATTGGCTCTAATAAGAGTTATGACCGCTTGGCTCATCACAATATTCACTTTGGAAAATCATGGGATGGCGTTTTCGATGAACTCATCAAGAAGAAGACCCTAATGACTGATCCAAGTTTGCTAGTCACAGTGCCAACTCACGATGATAAAGATTTAGCTCCCGCCGGAAAGAACTCATATTATGTTCTCTTCCCCACCCCAAATCTTTCAGCAGACATTGATTGGAAAGTTACCGGGCCTAAATATCGGGACCAGATGTTGCGCACGATGGAAGAACGAGGCTACGAAGGATTTGCTGACTCCATTGAAGTCGAACACATGACAACGCCACTTGATTGGCAGAATCAGGGCATGGAACAAGGCGCCCCATTTGCAAGTGCACATACCTTCTTCCAAACCGGGCCATTTCGTCCAAGAAATATTGCAAAGGGCTTTGAGAATGTTGTTTTCGCTGGCTCTGGAACTCAACCTGGTGTTGGTGTGCCAATGGTTTTAATTTCTGGTCGACTTGCAGCAGAAAGAATAGTGGGACCTGTTAAATAAATGGATGAGTTAACGGTTGCCGGAATAACTGATCCCCAACTTAGGGCTTCGTATACCGAATGCAAACGTTTAAATTCGCTTCATGGAAAAACTTATTACCTAGCAACGCTTCTTCTTCCACCTGCTAAACGTCCCTTCGTGCATGCGCTATACGGCTTTGCTAGATATGCCGATGAAATTGTTGATGATCTAAATTCGACGCTTACTGATGAAGAGAAAGCAGTAGAACTATCAACTTGGGGAAACCAGGTATTAAAAGATATTAAAAGCGGAACAAGTTCAGACCACATTGGCCGAGCGCTCGTCGATACCGTTACAAGATTTGATATCCCAATTTCCTATTTCGAAGCATTTTTACATTCGATGACCATGGATTTAACGGTGAGCGAATACCAAAGTTTTGAAGACCTCATGGAATATGTTTACGGATCTGCATCAGTAATTGGTTTACAAATGCTTCCTATCTTGGGCTCGACTTCACCCCAAGCACTGATTGCGGCCGAGAAACTTGGAACTGCATTTCAGCTGGCAAATTTCATCCGAGATGTTGATGAAGATTTAGACCGCGGGCGAATTTATCTACCTATTCAAGAGTTAGCAGCGCATGGCGTTACCCATGAAATGTTGGTAGAAAGAGTTTTAACTCCACAAATTAAAGCCGCACTTCAAGAACAGATCGCCCGGGTCCGACGTTTGCAAGAAGAGGCTGCTCCTGGAATCAAATTGTTAGCACCGCAATCTCAAGCCTGTATTGAAGCCGCATCAGAGCTCTACTGTGGGATTGTTGATGAAGTAGAGAAAATTGACTACGAAATTTTTACTAAGCGTGCGAAGACTTCAACTTGGCGCCGAATTAAGGTTGCTTTTCCAGCACTACTTAGGGCGCGCGCAGCACGATAATTTGCTAACGTTTGCCGGGACGGGAGCCGAGAGATTGGCTGAGAGGGTCTGAAATTCAGATCGACCGTAGAACCAGTTCGGTAATGCGAATTGGAAAGGGGTTAGTCGATGAATTTAATGATTACAGTTTTTACTGCTTGGGGATATGAACTTTCCCTTTTAGAACTTCTTGCATTCATAACTTCAATTATCGGGGTGTCACTTGGGGTTTTTGGCCCACGAATTACTTGGCCATTTTGGAGTATAAGTTCTCTGCTTTATGCCGCACTGTTCTTTCAGTGGAATTACTATGCAAGTGGTTTTCTGCAATTCATCTTTATCGCGGGTGCAATCGCTGGTTGGTTTGGCTGGGGACCAAAGGGAGCAAAACCAAAGCGACTTACTAAACGTGATGCTGCAATCTGGGGTGCTGCATATTTAGTCGCCTGGTTTTCACTTTATCCAATTCTTAAGAAGATCGGTGCCGCAGCATCTTTAACTGATGCTTTTGGTTTTGTAGGAAGTTGCATTGCACAATTACTCATGGTGCTTCAACGCTATGAAAGTTGGATAATTTGGGTGGTAGTTGATCTGGTTTATACCTACCAATATTGGAATGGCAAAAATTATTTAACAGCAATTCTTTACTTTATCTTTGTATTAATCGCTGTTGCTGGTTGGAAGCGGTGGTTACGTGAATCCGCAACTTCCAGAGCTTAAGCAGTTACTACCTAAACTCGTCGCGAAGTGTGGCGCGTGCATCGTCATAACTATTGATGGCCCAGCCGGTTCGGGCAAAACAACTTTGGCGAAAAATCTAGAATTAGAATTAGATTCGGTTCATACAATTCATATGGATGATTTATATGAAGGTTGGAGCTCTACCCTTACACCGAAGCTGACTGTAAAATTGTCAAAAATTTTAGAGTGTGTAAAGACCTCAGGTGAAGTAATTTATTCGCCATTTGATTGGGGGGCCAACAAACTAAAAGCTGAAATGCACATTGCGGCACCAAAATATTTAATTATTGAAGGTGTTGGGTCTGGTCAATTAGCCGTCAAGAATTCAGTATCCCTGGCGCTCTGGATTGAAGTCCCAGACCATATGGGTTTAGCCCGGGTCATTGAACGTGATGGCCCGGCGGTAGCTGATTACATGCCCGCATTTCTTGTGGCGCAAAACATTCATTTTGAAAAAGAAGGCACTAAGAAGAGGTCGGATTACCACTTAAGTGGGCTGGGCATTGTCTAAGATTTAAGCGTGTCTGACTTAACCGGCGAAATTATCGATAATCGCTATCAACTAAAACACGTTATAGCGGCGGGTGGCATGGCCACTATTTATTACGCACTTGATCTTCGACTAGACCGGCCGGTTGCAGTAAAAATAATGCATCCACATTTAGCAAACGATGAAGACTTTGTCGGTAGATTTATTCGCGAAGCTAAAGCGGCCGCAGCACTCGCTCATCCAAATATTGTTGCAATTCAAGATCAAGGTTGGAACGAAGGTGGCGTTCCCGCAGTATTCATAGTTATGGAATACATCGATGGCTTTACCTTGCGTGACGTAATTAATGACCAGGGCGCGCTTGGTGTTACCGAAAGTTTGAGATATTTCGCGCCAGTAATTGCAGCTATATCTGCCGCGCATAACGCTGGAATCCTGCATCGAGATATAAAGCCAGAAAATATTTTAATATCCAAGGAAGGCCGAGTTAAAGTTGCCGATTTTGGTCTTGCCAAAGGTCCTCAACTTGGTGTGACCTTAACAGTTGAATCGAGCATAATTCTAGGAAGTGTCTCGTATCTATCGCCGGAACAAGTTCAACGTGGCCTTTCGGATATGCGAAGCGACATCTATTCTTTAGGAATAGTTCTATTCGAGATGCTGACTGGTAAAAAGCCGTTTGATGGTGAAAGCCCAATCCAAATTGCATATAAGCATGTAAATGAAAATGTAGCGGCTCCATCAACTCTAAATTCAAGCATTCCCCCAGAACTTGATGAAATAGTCTTGAAGGCCACGGCCAATAATCCAGATAAGAGATTTAAAGATGCTAGAGACTTGCATGAAAAGATTCTGGCGTTAATGACTAAGTTAGACCCGAGCAAAAGACAGATGAGTCTTGAACTAGATATCCCGATACCTAAAGGTCCTAAAGGTAAGGCGCCTAAAATGAAGCGTGATAAACGCGGCAAATTAGATATCATAAAAAATATAACAACTCAGATAGATCTAAAGAGGGGCAATGTTATGCGCGAGAAATCCGAAACTGTTAAACGGAAACGTGAGGTTTCTGCTCGGGTAAAACGAAATCGAGCCATAGCGCTCCTGATTATTCTAATCATCGTTGCGGCAAGCTGGTACATAATTTCCGGGCCAGGTAACAAGATTGCCATTCCATCGTTGGCTGGTATGACTCAAAGCCAAGCAGCAAAAACTGTTGCTGAACTTGGTTTGACTGTAGATGTTATCGATAAAGTTTTTAGTGAAGATGTCCCAATTGGGAAAGTAATTACTTCAGATCCTGCGGGAGGTGGCCGAGTCGCAATTGCTGGCACGGTAAATTTAATTGTTTCTAAAGGTAAAGATCGAGTTGAAGTTCCTGATTTAGTTGGACTTACGGTTGAATTAGCAACCGCTGCCCTTAAAAGTAAAAATCTCAAGATTGGGCGCGTGACTGAACAATATAACTACACCCTAGAAGTGGGTCTGATAATTGACGGCAACCCTTCAAGTGGATCGCCAGTAAGAAGAGGCAGCAGTGTGGATTTGATAATTAGTAAAGGGCTGGAACAAGTTGAATTAGTAAATTTCCAGGGTAAGACAAGTGATCAAGCGCAAAGTGAGTTAACTGCCGCAGGATTAATTGCTAGCAGCAAATATGAATACAGCGACACAATTCCAATCGGCACGGTTATATCGCAAACCCCGAGTGACGTATCGACGGTAGGGAAAGGCGAAAAAATAACTCTTATCATTTCCAAGGGTCCTTCTAAGATATTTGTTCCCAATGTTTATTCCCTGTCGAAATTGGCGGCAACCAAGATTCTGGAAGACCTTGGTTTCAATGTTGAATTTAAATATATTGCTAAGAAGAAATCGGTCACCGATATTTCGCCAAAATCAGGGACTGCAGTCGCCCCTGGTTCGACCGTGACGATTACTTTAGGCTAACTATTTGCTCAGCATGAGTTAGGGTTTCCCAATGACTAGCCCAAGAAAATTCCCGAGGTTGGGCGCACATACTCCAACTTCTGGCGGAATGGCAAAGCGTTCTATTGCATATGCCCAAGAGGTTAAGGCCGAAGCAATTCAAGTTTTCGCTTCTAATCCGCGGGGTTGGGCAATGCCGGATGCGAATGTGGAGGCAGATAAATTATTTCGCGATAAGGCTTTGGAATTAGATATTGAAACTTATGTGCATGCCCCATTCTTAATTAATCTCGGATCGCCAACTGTTGCTACTTATGAGAATTCGGTGGCATCTACTGCTTACTCACTTCGAAGAGCTAGTGAGATCGGTTCCAAGGGCGTAGTTGTCCATACTGGTTCAGCAGTCGATTCAGATTATGTTGATAAAGCTTGGAAGCAGATAAAAAAAGGCATGATGCCAGTTTTAAATAAATTGAAGGATGAAGATCCCTGGTTGTTGCTTGAACCAACTGCTGGTCAAGGCCAATCATTGGTTAAGAAATTGGACGACCTACTTCACTACTTTGAAGCGCTTGAATGGCATCCGAAAGTAGGAGTTTGTCTGGATACCTGCCATGTTTTCGCAGCGGGGCATGACATTGCAAAGAAAGGTGGGATGACTGAGACTCTTGATTTACTGGTCAAATTAGTTGGAATTGAACGCATCAAACTAATTCACACAAATGATTCTATGGATGTTTGTGGCGCCCTAAAAGATCGCCATCAAAACCTTGGTGATGGCGAAATTGGGCTAAAAGCATTTGAAGAATTATTAGCTCATCCAGTTGCCCAGAGCGCTCCCCTAATTCTCGAAACCCCAGGTATGGAAGCGAAACATGGTGAAGAGATAGCACTTCTATCAAAGATGCGGGCGAAGCTTAAATGAAAGATAACAAAGTTTTCTCCGCAGTAATTTTAACGGTGGTCGCTGCTATTTGGGGAAGCGCTTTTCTTTCGATGAAGGGAACTTTAGAGCGCCTGGATGTAAATTCATTCCTAGCCTGGCGATTTACTATTGCCACGCTTTTTCTAATTTTAATCCGCCCTTCGGTTCTCAAGAAAATTGATCTGCCTTTCCTGAAGAAAGGCGCAATTCTTGGATCCTTCTTGAGCAGTGGCTACATCTTTCAATCATTTGGCTTAACACTCACAACCGTTTCAAATACCGGTTTCATTACAGGCTTATATGTAGTGCTAACTCCTGTTGTTGCCGCAGTTATTCTGCGCAAGAACATTACCTTGGTTGAGTGGTTTGCTGTTCTAGTAGCTACTGTTGGGCTCGCTCTACTCTCATTCAATGGTTTCAAATTTGGAATTGGTGAATTCTTAGTTCTTGTAAGCGCACTTCTCTTTGCCTTTCACATTGTTGGTCTTGGTGAATGGTCAAAGGGTTTAGATACTTATGCGCTAACTGTTTTACAACTTGGAACCTGCGCATTAATTACCTTTATCGCCAGCCTTAAAAACGGTTTTTCCGCCCCCCCAGATTCTGGCGTTTGGTGGTCAATCATTTACACTGCACTCTTTGCAACCGCCCTTGCTTTCATTGTTCAAACTTGGGCGCAATCCTTTATCGCACCATCGAGTGTTGCCGTTATCTTGGCAATGGAAGTTGTATTCGCCGCCGGTTTTGGAATTTGGCTGCTAAATGAGCCTGTAACTCTGCGAATTGCTCTGGGTGGCATACTTGTTATCGCCGCTATGTATCTAATTATTTTGCTGGATCAACGAAAAGAAAGTGCGAAATCATGAGCAAGTTAGCCGACTTTAGATCTGACACAGTAACAAAACCATCACAAGCGATGATCGAAGCGATGGCAGCCGCCCAAGTTGGCGATGATGTTTATAGTGATGATCCAACTGTAAATGCCCTTGAAGAACGAGTGGCTCAAATGTTCGGTAAGGAAGCAGCCCTCTTTGCGCCTTCAGGTTCTCTCACTAATCAACTTGCAATTAGATCCTTAGTTAAACCAGGAGAAGAACTTTTAACTGAACTAACTTCACATATTGTGCGAGCCGAACTTGGTGCAGGTGCAACATTTAGTGGAATTACAACTCGTACTTGGGAAGGCCATCGCGGATCTTTCAAAGCTAGTGAAGTAATGCGAATTGCATCACCAGATGCTGGGCCCTATTTGGTTTCAACAAAAGCTATCGCTATTGAAAACACCCATAACTTTGGTGGTGGCTTCGTTCAATCATTTTCCGAGATCCAAGAACTTCGCAAAGCAAGTTCTGAAGTAGGAATCAATATGCACCTTGATGGTGCCCGAATATGGAATGCTCATATTGCTAGTGGAATCGCACTTAAAGACTTTGGTTCGCAATTCGACACCATTAGCGTCTGCTTCTCCAAAGGCCTAGGAGCTCCAGTTGGTTCAGCAATTCTTTCAACTAAAGATCGTATTGCTGATTCGCGAATCTGGCGAAAGCGATATGGCGGCGGAATGCGTCAAGTTGGATTTCTGGCAGCGGCGGCAAATTATGCCTTAGACAATAATATTTCCCGCTTAAAAGACGATCATGTTAATGCCAAAAAGATTGCTATTGCGTGTGCAGAAATTTCACCAGATTTAATTGATGCGGCAGGTGTTGAAACTAATATCGTTGCCCTAGATTTATCTGGATTAAATATCACAGCAAATGATTTGAATAATCAATTGAAGGAAGCTGGAATTCTGGCTAGTGCACTTGGACCAAAGTTCTTAAGAGTTGTTACACATCTAGACATAACAGATTCAGATATGGAAAAAATTCTTGATGTCCTACCGAAGTTACTTAAGCGCGCCCTCGTGGCGTAAGAGCCAATCTTTTACATCTAATCCATAACCATAATTACCTAAGGCGCCACCTGTCTTTACAACTCTGTGGCAAGGAACAATTGGCGCAATTAAATTTCTAGCGCATGCAGTTCCAGCAGCACGGACCGCATTTGGTGAACCCGCTCTTCCTGCTAAATCTGAATAAGACCAAGTTTTACCGGCAGGAATCTTTCGCATTGCCTTCCAAACTTCTTGCGAAAATTCGGCCCCAGGTTGTCTTACTTTTATGCCACCTAACGCGGGCAGATCACCCTCGAAATAATCTTTAATTAATTCACTAATTATTGGAATACTTTTAAGGCTTTTGACCTCGCGTTTTTGATCCGCAATATCCATTCTTGTAAAGAGATCTTTGAAATTCCTAAATCCAGCACCAAGTAAAATATGTTCATCACTCACAAGAAAAAGTTCGCCAATCGGAGTCTTATGAGTTGCTTGAAAGAGCATTCGATAAGGCTAATACGAATTCAAATAAAAACTAGTGGTCGCGTAACATTTCTGCTACGAGGAACGCTAGTTCAAGTGATTGTGTGTGATTCAAGCGTGGATCACAGGCGCTCTCATATCGAGTTGCTAAGTCTGATTCCAAAATTTGTTCGCCGCCCCCAACGCACTCTGTAACGTCATCTCCAGTCAGCTCAATGTGAATTCCACCGGGATGTGTTCCAAGCGCCTTATGTACTTCAAAGAAACCACGGACTTCATCCAAAACATCATCAAACTTGCGGGTTTTATAGCCACTTGGGGCTTCATAGGTATTTCCATGCATTGGATCGCAAACCCAGAGAACCTTCGCTCCAGATTCTGTCACTGCCTGAACTAAAGCAGGCAACTTCTCGCGAATTAGCGGAGCTCCCATACGAGTAATAAATGTTAAGCGACCTGGTTCGTTGTCAGGATTTAATTTCTTGATTATTGCAAGTGCATCTTCAACAGTGCTCTTTGGCCCAAGTTTAATTCCAATTGGGTTTTGAATTTTAGAAGCAAAGTCCATATGTGCGCCATCTAGCTGCCTGGTTCGCTCGCCAATCCAGACGAAGTGTGCAGAAACGTCGTAAGGCAGATCTGTTCGTGAATCGATACGAGTAAGTGCTTTCTCGTATTCAAGAATCAAAGCTTCGTGTGAAGAATAGAAATCAACAGTTTTGAATGCATCTGGATCGACACCAGCTGAAGCCATGAAATCTAATGAGCGACCAATTTCACTTGCCATTTGTTCGTAGCGTGCGCCGAAGCGTGGGTCTTTTGCAAAACCTTTATTCCATTCATGGACCCTGCGAATATCGGCAAATCCACCTTGGGTAAATGCTCGAACTAGATTGAGTGTCGAAGAAGATGTGTTGTAAACCTGAACTAATCGTTGTGGATCTGGTGTGCGTGCTTCAAGGGTGAAAGCTAAATCATTTACCGCATCGCCGCGATAAGCAGGAAGTGTTACATCGCCACGAGTTTCGGTGTCGCTACTGCGGGGCTTAGCAAATTGACCAGCCATGCGCCCAACTTTAATTACCGGAAGACTTGCGAAATATTGTAGAACCGCTGCCATCTGCAAAATGGTTTTCATACGATTTCGAATTGAATCTGCAGTTGCTGCTTCAAAAGTTTCCGCGCAATCGCCACCTTGTAACCAGAACGCTTTACCTTCTTGCGCAATTGCTATGCGTTCCTTGAGACTGTCACATTCGCCAGCGAAAACTAATGGTGGCAACTTACGAAGTGTCTCAACTGCCTTTGTAACTTCAGGACCATTAACTCCACCAGGCCACTGTGGTTGTTGCGCAGCCACTAGGCCCGGCGTAAAGAGCGAATCGATGTTCATCATGTCCTTAATTTTAGTTAGTTGGGGGAAGTTGGTGCGACCTAATTAATCAATTTATCCGAAGAAGACCTGAGCTTCAGCGTATAAATCAGGCGTTACTAACTTAAGTTGAGTAGTTGCAGAGGCCAACGGAACGCGCTCGATCTTGGTTCCGTGAAGTGCAACCATCTTGCCGAAGTCGCCTTCGTAAATTGCGGTGATTGCATGAAGTCCGAAGCGAGTAGCAAGCACCCGATCGAATGCAGTTGGTGAACCGCCACGTTGAATATGTCCGAGAACTGAAGTGCGTGCCTCTTTGCCAGTCTTCTCTTCAATCTGACCAGCAAGCCATTCGCCAATTCCAGATAACTTCACATGCCCGAATGAATCCAGAGTCTGATCTTTAACAATCATGTCGCCATCTTGTGGAATGGCACCTTCAGCAATCACGATAATTGGAGCGTAAGAAGATTCGAAACGAGAGTTAACCCATTCGCAGACCTTGTCTACTGAGAACTTAACTTCTGGAATCAGAATGCAAGATGCGCCGCCAGCAATTCCGGCATGAAGTGCAATCCAACCAGCATGACGTCCCATAACTTCAACAATCAATGCGCGGTGATGTGACTCTGCAGTTGTGTGAAGACGATCAATTGCTTCAACCGCAATATTTACTGAGGTATCGAAACCAAATGTGTAATCAGTATTATTTAAATCGTTATCAATAGTCTTTGGCACGCCAACAACTTTTACGCCCAGTGAATCAAGTTTTGTAGCAACTCCTAGAGTGTCTTCGCCACCAATCGCAACGAGTGCATCCACATTCATCTTTGCAAGATTCTCTTTAATTCGTTCGACGCCATTTTCAATCTTGAATGGGTTAGTTCGGGATGAACCAAGAATTGTTCCGCCGCGAGGCAAAATGCCACGTGTCGTTTTTAGATCCAAAGGCATTGTTAAACCTTCCAGTGGACCCTTCCAACCATCGCGAAATCCAACAAACTCATAGCCATACTCTTTTACGCCCTTGCGAACTACTGCACGAATAACAGCATTTAATCCTGGGCAATCTCCGCCACCTGTTAGGACACCAATACGCATCTTTACTCCCGATTTAATAATTAATAGCACTAGAAAACTATTTGGGCTGGTCAACTTTGACTGTCGAAGTCTACCCTCCGCAAAGTGATGGTTAAATCATCCCCTAGAGTCTTGAGCGAAAGTCTGGAGCGAAAATGCAATTAGTGGCTGGTATCGACACCTCAACACAATCGGTCAAGGTTGTAATTCGCGACGCTCAAAGTGGTCAAGTTATTCGCGAAGGCCGTGCCCCGCACCCTGACGGCAGTGAAGTTGATCCTGCAAAGTGGTGGAGTGCCACAGAAGATGCAATCAAGATGGCTGGTGGCTTGGATGATGTTTCTGCAATTGCAGTTGCGGGTCAGCAACACGGAATGGTTGCGTTAGATAAAAATGGCAAAGTCATTCGTGCTGCTCTGCTTTGGAATGACACCAGATCTGCTACTGAAGCAACTGAATTGAATAATGAAATGGGTGGTGGCGCAGGAATTGCTAACGCAGTTGGTTCGGCTCTCGTCGCTTCATTCACCGCAAGTAAAGTTCGTTGGTTAGCGAAGAATGAGAAAGCCAATGCCGACAGAGTTGCTGCAATAGCTCTCCCTCATGATTGGATTTCTTGGAAAATTTCTGGAAGTCAATCAATTTCTGATTTGTTTACCGATCGCGGTGATGCAAGTGGTACCGGCTATTTTGACAGTGTAAAAAATGAATACCGAAAAGATATCTTTGCAAAAGCTATTGGCTCAGACCGCGAAATTACCTTTCCACGAATTGTTGAACCAAAAACTTTTGCAACAAAGACTAAAACTGGAATTCCAATTGCAGCAGGGACTGGAGATAACGCAGCTGCAGCAATCGGTGTTGGTGCACAACCAGGTGATGTCGTCGTATCGCTCGGAACAAGTGGCACAGCATTCGCAGTATCGAAAACTCCAACACATGATGCAAGTGGTGAGGTTGCTGGTTTTGCCGATGGCACTGGATATTTCTTGCCGCTAGTTTGCACGCTAAATGCTGCAAGAATTTTGGATGCAGCAACTCGAATTCTTGGCGTTACTCATGAAGAACTTGGCGAGCTTGCACTCAAAGCCGAAGCCGGTGCAAATGGCCTAACACTTCTCCCCTATTTTGAAGGCGAACGCACACCTAATCGCCCTGATGCAACAGGTGTTTTTTCTGGAATGAATTTAGGAAATTCAAACCGTGAAGATTTTGCTCGAGCAATGATCGAAGGCATGTTGTGTGGAATGGCAGATGCTGTAGCTTCTCTAGAAAAATTAGGAGTTGAAGTTAAGCGAATTCTTATTGTTGGTGGTGCTGCAAAGAATCCTGCGGTTGGAAAAATTGCATCTGCAATCTTTGGTCGTGAAGTAATAATTCCACCACCTGGTGAATATGTTGCAATAGGTGCTGCAAAACTTGCAGCTTGGGCGCTACTTGGAACCGAACGTCCACCGGAATGGAATTTAGGTGACGTTACAAGTATTAAAGAAGTTGCGACACCAGAAGTTTTAATTAAGTATCGCAAACTGCGCGATCAAACCCAAGGTTGGTAAAAAATGGGACTTAGGCCAGAACTAGTTGATTTTCTGCAGGCGCGTAGTGAAAGTGGTTTGCCCGAAGTTTGGCAGGCCCCAGTTGCAACGATTCGTAAAAACTTAGAGAACCGAGCAATTGCTTCGGGGAAACCAGAGAAAATATTTGAAGTAATACATCGCTATATTCCTGGACCAACCTCCGATTTACCAATTCGAATCTATCGTCCGATTAAAGGCGCAGTTCTACCCGCCCTTGTCTTCTTTCACGGCGGCGGTTGGGTACTAAATAATCTAGATAGTTACGAACAAGCAATGCGATCACTTGCAAATAAAGGTCAATTTGTTGTCATCGCTGTTAATTATCAGAAGGCACCTGAACTACCTTTTCCAATTCCATTCGATGATTGTTATTCAACTCTGCTTTGGGCTGCTGAAAATGCCGCGATGCTAGGAATCGAACCTTCGCAAATCGGTGTCGGAGGAGATAGTGCCGGTGGAAACTTGGCGGCAGGTGTTGCAATTAAGGCGCGAGACACTGGCGATGTAAACCTGGCATTCCAATTACTTATTTATCCTTGCAATGACAA
The DNA here is from genome assembly GCA_963924835.1 of Candidatus Nanopelagicaceae bacterium. Classification (GTDB taxonomy): domain Bacteria; phylum Actinomycetota; class Actinomycetes; order Nanopelagicales; family Nanopelagicaceae; genus AAA044-D11. The sequence goes on from CAWURN010000004.1 coordinate 25,147, forward strand.
TGAGATGAATTATGAATCTGCCTACAAAAATGGTGACGGATATGGTTTAAGCACCAGGGCAATGAAATGGTTTTGGGAGCAGTATTTAGCAAAGAAGTCAGATGCAAAAAATCCATATGCGGTTCCAGTAGCTGCGAAAGATTTTAAGAATCTTGCACCAGCAATAGTTACAACTGCAGAATTTGATCCATTGTTAGATGATGGTTACATCTATGCCGAACTCTTACGTAAATCTGGCGTCCCAACTATTTATCGCGAATACGAGGGCGTAATTCATGGATATTTCACTTTGGCAGGCATAACGCCAGAGGCAGAAGTGCTGCATCGGCATGTAACTGATGAAATTAATGCACTTCTTGCTCGATAATTATGTAATAAGAGAGTTTTAGGTGAAACTAACCCAATGTCCAGACGTAATTGGTTTCTCTTCTTCTTTGTAGGTTTTATCTGGGGAATTCCATATTTACTAATTAAAGTCGCAGTCGAAGATTTATCGCCACCCGTTATTGTCTTCGCAAGAGTTGTAATCGGCGCGGCAATCTTGATCCCAATCGCAATGAAACACGGATCCTTGATGCCGGCAATCAAAGCTTGGAAGTATGTAATTCCTTATGCAATCGGCGAAATGGTTGGACCTTGGTTCTTAATTACAGCAGCAGAGCAGAATATGACATCTGGGTTAACGGGTTTATTAGTTGCTACCGTCCCCATTTGGACAACGATTCTTGCCTCACTACATGGTGATAAAACCGTCTGGCAAGCCAAGAGATTGTTAGGAATTTTGGTGGGTTTTGTCGGAATCATTCTTGTTGTTGGAATCGAAAGTTTCTCCGGCCGACAATCAATCGTTGCAATCGCAATGGTTCTAATCGCCTCAATTGGTTACTCCTGGGCGGTCACGATGATCACGACAAAAGTTCCACATATCGAACCCATTTCGATTAATGGTGTGGCAATGGTCTTTACTGCAATTGTTTACCTACCATTTGCTCTTATTTATGCACCGGATAAAGCACCTTCAGTAGAAGCGCTGGGCTCTGTTCTCGTTCTAGGTCTATTCCCTACTGCAATGGCATTTATTCTCTTCTTCCAATTGATAAAAGACATTGGAACTGCGCGAGGTTCACTAGTTACATATTTGAATACCGCATTCGCAGTAATTCTTGGAGTAATTATCCTAAGAGAGCCATTTACATTAGGTATCGCTCTTGGCTTGCCACTCGTTTTAATCGGCTCTTACTTTGCAAGCCGCAAGACTGCTACTTCCGATCAATAAATCCTAGCTTTGTAAGTGCTTTGGCATCTCGCTGCCATTCCTTATTTACTTTTACATGCAGCCCTAGGAATATCTTGGCATCTAAGAAAGTTTCAACCGAACCTCTTGCTCGAATTCCAATGTCTTTTAACCGCAAACCTTGGGGTCCAATAACAATCGATTTCTGACTATCTCGCTCGACGTGAAGTGTTGCGTGGATATCGAAGAAGTCTTTTCCTTCACGTTTTGTCATCTCATCAATGGTCACAACAATCGAATGCGGAACTTCCTCATACAGATTTTCAATAGCTGCTTCACGGATTAATTCAGTGATAGTCATTTCGGATGCTTGGTCGGTCGTAATATCTTCAGGATAAAGAGATGGTGAAATTGGAAGTTTTTCTGCCAATAAACTTAAAAGTAAATCTGTTTGATCTTCATTTTTTGCTGATATTGGAACTATCTCTGCAACGCTTAGACCCACTCTTGCAGCGAACTCCCCAACTTCAATCAACTTTGCAAGAAGAGTTTCTTGCTTGACGCTATCGGTTTTTGTAACCGCGATTAGAACCCGACGTTGATTCAAAACCTGTTTTGCAATGTATTCATCACCAAAACCAATTTCTTCATCAGCTGGAAGACAGATTAGAACTGCGTCAACTGACGCTAAATTCTCGGAGACCATTAAATTCAGCCTTGATCCAAGAAGTGTCTTTGGCTTATGAATGCCGGGAGTATCCACAACAATCATCTGGAAATCAGGTTTAGAGATAATTCCACGAATCGGATTTCGAGTTGTATTCGGATGCTTTGATGTAATAACAATCTTGCGACCAACTAAAGCATTTACAAGAGTGGATTTGCCAACGTTTGGTCGCCCAATAATGGCGACGAAACCAGCTTTATGTTCAACACTCTCAACTGTCATGCCTTAATTCTCTCACTTAATGCTTATGGGCTTCACCAATTCCATAACTTCAGATACCGAAGAAACTAATTCTGCAACCCGTTCAATGATTAATCGATGGCAACCCTCGCTTGTTGGTGAATTAATCGGCCCAGGCACTGCCATCACGGGTCGGAAGATTTCTGCTGCATCACGCGCAGTTCGAAGTGAACCACTTCTAAATGCAGCTTCAACAACGACTGTTGCCTTAGATAGCGCCGCTATTAATCGATTTCTAGTCAAGAAGCGATGTGGAATAGCGGGAACATCTGGCATTACTTCGGAGATTAATAATCCACTCTCACTTATTTCCGCAAACAACCTTTCGTGCGTAGCGGGATAATTTTTATTGAAGCCACCACCAAGAACTGCAACAGTGACACCCTCACCAACCAGACAACCTTTATGCGCCGCTGCATCAATTCCAATAGCGCCGCCACTTATAACTGCCCATTCATGATCGGCAACACCCACTCCGAAATCACCAGCAATGCGTGCCCCGTATTGCGTTGGATTTCTAGTTCCAACAATCGAAATGGAATTAACTAAATTTGGTAAATATTCTCGTTGCCCTTTTACAAGAAGCGCAATGGGTGGCGCCGCTAAGTCGTTTAGCGAAACTGGCCAATCGGCATCTTCTGGGGTGAGAATAAAGGCACCGGCTTTTGTAATCTCCGAAATAACCTCTTCACCAGAACTTAGTTTTAGGCGTTCTGTAATTTTTCCTGCAACACTGTAATCGTTTGCAAGCAAGCGATCTCGAACTTCGACTGGCCCCAATTTCATTATCTCTTCACTCCATGATTCGGAGCCCCCCTCAATGGCTGCAAATAATTGGGCCCTTGCAATTAAAACGCTCATGCCAACATCTCCATCCCTTCGCGCAGGCGAAATGCGGATTCCACATCTTCGCGGCTTGGAGTTGAATGGCCATTTGCGTCAGCAATACTCCAAGAAATACGGAGGACCTTATGGAATCCTCGTGCGCTTAAGCGTTCATTATCCAATTCAGTATGTAAGAAATTCATTCCCAATTTTTCGGCGCGATATCTCTTACGTAATTCACTTGGTGGAATCTGCGAATTTAACTTCCATGGGCTACCGATAAATCTCTCATCTGCTATTGCTCGTGCCGCAATCACGCGTTCGCGCACAACAGCACTTGATTCGCCAAGTTCGTCGCTCGCCATTTCAATACGACTAGGTGAATCCACAAATACTCGAATATCAATTCGATCAAGTAATGGGCCGGATAAACGTTGCAGGTATCTGCGAATTGCTACTTGCGTGCACGTGCAACTTCGCCCACGTCCGCTGAAACGACCGCAAGGACATGGATTCGCAGCAAGAACTAACATGAATCTTGCGGGATATGTCACGGATCCGACTGCTCTGGAGATAGTTACATTTCCGGATTCAAGAGGTTGACGAAGTGAATCAAGAACACCTCGTGCACATTCAGGTGCTTCATCGATGAATAGAACGCCTTGATGTGCAAGTGATGTTGCACCTGGTCGGATTGCATGAGCACCGCCGCCAATCATTGCAGGCGCAGTTGTTGTGTGATGTGGTGCGACAAATGGTGGCAACTTAGAAAGGAGTTCGCGATCTAATAGTGTCCCTGCTATGGAATGAATTGCAGTAACTTCCAAAATTGATTCTTCATTTAGTGGCGGGAGGATTGATGGAATTCGTTCGGCCAACATAGTCTTTCCAGTTCCGGGTGGCCCAATAAATAAAAGATGGTGTCCGCCAATTGCCGCAACCTCGAGAGCTCTGCGCGCACCTATTTGCCCAGCAACATCACATAAATCCAGGAAATAGTCGGAACCAGATTCGGTGATAGCTTCTGGGGAATCTGGAACTTCCCCACTTCGTAAATAATTTAGAGCATCACGAAGTGAAGTTATTGCGATGACATCGATTCCAGAAACGCATTTGGCTTCCGCATAATTTTTAAATGGCACTAGCGCTTTTGTGAAACCGTATTTCTTTGCTGCGAGAACTGCAGGTAACACACCTCGGACACTGCGCACTTGCCCATCTAAAGCCAGTTCACCTAAGTAAATGGTGGTGCCAGGTTCATCTTTAGGAATTAATCCCTGTGCCATTAACAAAGTTAAAGCAATTGGAAGATCGAATGCAGATCCGCTCTTTGGTAACCAGGCCGGCGATAGCGAAACCGTGACTTTTTTATTTGGCCACACTTCCCCACTATTGACTAGCGCTGCTCGAACCCGATCCTTAGATTCATTTAGTGCGGCATCAGGTAGACCGAGCAAAATGTAACCTGGAAGGCCATCAGAGATATCTACTTCGACATCAATCAGATTCCCGATTAATCCTGTCAGCGATACTGTGGAAGTTAGTGCCAGTGCCATTAAAGAACTGCTATTCGATAGTCAATTTCAAACTTCTCGCCTTTAGAAATTAAAACTGCTGCGGCATCTATTCGATATTCAAAGCCCCATCTGTGGTGAACTGTTAACCAAGCCAATGCCAGTTTTTGTAAGCGATATGCCTTATCCCGAGTAATCGCTTCGAGTGGATGTCCGAAAGCAATACTGGTGCGAGTCTTAACTTCAATAAATACAACGATCCCATGCTCTGACATTGCTACCAGATCGATTTCACCTTCTCGAATTCGCCAATTGCGGTCCAGAATTTCATAATTCTTTCCAACTAAATATTTAGCTACAAAATCTTCACCAAGTGCACCAATTAATTGTTTTGTTCCCATAGTTGGGTGAGGCTAAAGCAATAGCAAACAACAGTTAAAACATTCTGGCTTACTTGTGGGGAACTAAGACCTGTTCATAAGCGCTGCAATATTCGCAAATGACTTGCGGTGGATTTCACTAACTCCTAATTCGCCCAAGGCTTTGGTGTGGGCGGCGGTTATGTAGCCCTTGTGTTTGGCAAAGCCATACCCAGGATACTTCGCATCCAACTTAATCATCACGCGATCGCGATAAACCTTAGCCAGGATCGATGCTGCGCTAATTGATATCGCAACTTGATCGCCTTTCCAAACCGCAAGGTTTGGTATTGCTAAACCCTCGATTGGATATCCATCGGTTAAGACATAATCTGGGGCTATATCCAGCGAGTTAATCGCCCGGCGCATTCCTTCAAGATTTGATTTATGAAGTCCAAATTTATCAATCTCTTCAACTGAAATATCAATGATTGAATAACTAAGGGCTTGTTCGATTACGACGTCAAAGAGTTCTTCTCGCACTTTTTCTGAAAGTTCCTTGGAATCTCGAACCTTTGAAAGTTCTTTTGCAAATGGATCTTTAAGTACTACCGCTGCTATAACTAGCGGTCCGGCACAAGGTCCACGACCCGCCTCATCAACGCCAGCAATCTGCTTTATTCCAGATGCAATTAGCGTCGATTCAATCTTTCCAATATGTTCCATTACTTTGAATTGTTAATTACAACCTTAGATAAATCGCTTCCAACACTTAAGAACTTAACATGGTTGAATGGCCAAACAACAAAAGTAGCGCGACCAACTACCGAAGAAATTGGAACCATACCTTTATGGACGTCATCGGTGTGAAATCTTGAATCCGCACTTGCGCCACGGTGATCGCCCATTACCCAGATGAAACCCTTTGGAATGGTAACTTTGAAATCGGTATCACTCGGCTTATCTCCGGTGTAAATATAAGGTTCGGAAACTGAAATGCCGTTGACAGTTAGGAAGCCCTTTTTGTCACAACAAGTAACAGTGTCCCCGCCCACGCCAATTACGCGCTTAATCAAATATTGTTTTGCTGGATCCGGCAGCACTCCAACAGTTACTAATCCACTCTTAATTGTTTGAATAACTTTTGGATCTGAACTTGGAGAAGGTGAACCCAACCATCCAGCAGGATCTCTAAACACGACAACTTCACCACGCTTGATTTCGCTGAAATAGCTTGCGAGTTTATTAACGGCAATGCGATCCCCAACTTGAAGGGTGTTCTCCATCGAACCGGATGGAATGAAAAAGAAGTGAATAAAGAATGTTTTTACGATAATTGAGACGACGAGAGCAGAGACAATAATTATTGGAAGTTCACGAAGTAGTGAACCCTTCTTAGGCGCGCGCATTTAAATTAAACGCACTTAGAAAGTAATTACGCTTCTGGAGTAGTTTCAACATCAGCTGCAGGAGTTTCGACAACTTCTGCTACTGGTGCTTCTACAACTTCAACAGTTTCTACAACCTCTACTGCCGGCGCTTCAAGTACTTCTGCAGTTTCTACAACTGCTGCCGCCGCTACGGCTGCGACTGCTGCAACTGGGGCTGCTGCCATTACCTCTTCAACAATAAACTCGCCGCCAACTCCACGACGCTCTTTAATCTTTGAAGCCTTACCGCGAAGTTCGCGTAGGTAATAAAGCTTGGCGCGACGAACATCTCCGCGACGAACCATTTCGTATTTTTCAATTACAGGTGTGTGAACTGGGAATGTTCGCTCAACACCGACGCCGTAAGAAAGCTTGCGGATTGTGAAAGTTTCACGAACTCCTGCGCCTTGACGACGAATAACTAATCCTTGGAAAACCTGGATACGGCTCTTGCTACCTTCGATAACACGAACGTGAATCTTGATCTCGTCTCCGGAACGGAAGGTTGGGACATCGGAGCGAAGTGATGCGGCATCTACCGCGTCTAACACGTTCATGGCATTTCCTTTTCTTTAGGACAGAAGTCGTATCTTGCCACAGTCACCCTTATCCGACCAATTCGTGCCTGATCACCCAATCTCAGAGACGAGCCTTGCGTGAAGATATGGCCCTGCTGCGATGACCATCTCCTTGCCCGCTGGCCCACCATTTCGACCAGTAACCAGGGCCCCGGCTTCAGTTGCAATTAATCCCCCAGCAGCCAGATCCCATTCATTCAAACCCTTTTCGTAAAAGGCATCTAGTCGACCAGTTGCTACTAAACATAAATCTGCAGCGCCAGCGCCAATACGACGTAGGTCGCGAATCTCTAGTAAAAGTTTTGAAACTAAATTTGCTTGTGCTTCGCGATCTGCAACATCATATGAAAATCCAGTTCCAATCAAGGCTCGATTAAATTCAACCGGGTCATTGCATTTTATTTTCTTGCCATTGCATGTTGCTCCACCACCATTTGTTGCAGCCCAAAGTGAATTTATTGAAGGCGCATAAACAACACCAACTTGAACGCCCTCACTATCTTTAGCTGCAATGCTGACGTTCCATCCAGCAATTCCGTAGAAATAATTAACGGTGCCATCAAGTGGATCAATTACCCAGGTAATTCCAGATTTTGATGGGATGGATGAACCTTCTTCACCAATGATTCCATCATCTGGGCGGGCTTCTAGAATTTTGGAAACAATCAGCTTTTCACTCGCGGTATCCATCTGGGTTGCGAAATCAATTGCAGTTGACTTAGTTTCGAGATCGAATACATCTGGCCTGGCCATTAATAACTCGCCTGCTGATTTAGCAATCCCGATTGCTAGTTCTAGGATTTCGCCTTTGATTTCGCTCTTCATTGGAGAATTTAACCACTCGTCGCTACCCACTTTTTCTCACCCCCTGTGGCAGAGTTACACCCGTGAGCGATGACATAACAGATAAGCCAGCCAAGCTTAAACTCGTAGGCAGGGCCGCAGACGGCTCAGCAATCGAGATGACTGACAGCTCTGGTGCAAAATTTTCACTACCAATAACTGAAACTCTCAAAACTACTCTGACACAACCAAGGTTAGTTTCGGTTGCGCCAATTGATGAACGCCCAACTTTTAGTGTTAAAGAAGTTCAATCTCGACTTCGTGCTGGCGAGAGCATGGGATCAATTTCTAGAACGACTGATTGGTCAATTGAGAAGATTGAAAAATTTGCTGGGCCAATTTTGCAAGAGCGGGCATATGTAATTGAAACTGCCCTTAAATCTTTTCTGCGACGCGAATCTTCTTCACCAACCTTGGATGAAGCAACGTTCGTTCAACTCTCAAATCATGGTGTTGACATGGATGCTGTCGAGTGGAATACCCATCGCAACATTGATGGAAGTTGGAACGTAGTTGTCCAGTATCCAAATATTGATGGAACAGCCGAAGCTAACTGGAACTTTGAATTAGGTAATCGAATTCTGACCGCCCAAGATGATTCCGCAAGATGGATTGCTGGCGATGCTAAAGAATCTCGACCAAAAACTGCGACTCATGGCTTTATTAATTCGCAGGACCCAACTCCTTTTGCTCCAACAACTCCACCACCACCAGCACCAAGGTTGGTTGCGGTTCGCGAAGAAGTTTCAGTTACCGAAATTATTACAGAGGATGAAGAGTATTTCGCCGAAGAATTAGATATTGACGTTGTTGACGAATCAGATCCAGTTAAAGATGGTGTCTCATCTCGTCCAAAGCTTCCTTCTTGGGATGACATTATGTTCGGTGGCTCAAAGACCGAGGATGAATAACACTTAATTTTGATGTGTAAGTAACGGAATCGCTACTTCTATCGCTTCAAGTCCGCCGTGGTGGCCAACCATCTTGCTCTCTTCTTTAATGCGGGTTGGGTCAATCAAAATCATTTCACCCTTCGCAATTGCTATTAGATCGCCCATGCGTTCGCTGCTATCAATTGAAATATCTGGTCCGAAGAGTTCTGCAGCAATTACTTCATCGCGGCTAAACACATCGGCCTTATTCCCTAGAAATTCCCGCCAGCTGGCTACGGTTTCTGCTATTGCGCCTTCGCGAACATAAATATGTCGGGCTCTCGGTTCACCACCAAGCAGAGTTACATTTGCCATTAAATTATTTTCTTGCCCAAGTATTAATTTCTCGCCCACATTAATCATTCCGTGATCTGCAGTAACCCAGAGCCTGGTTCCCTTTGGCAATCGATCGCGCAATCCAGTTATCAATTCAGAAACAGTTGAAAGTGCAAGTAGCCATTTCTCTGAACCAACCCCATCATCGTGTCCTGTAGAATCTAAATGATTTATATAAACGTAAGAAAATGACGGCGAAGGTTTCATTGCTTCAACCGTATTCACAATAATGTCTTCGATTTGATTGGCGCCCAAGTACTGCGCGCCCCGAAGCGCTGCTTGAGTAAAGCCAGATCCTTCATATCGCTTTGCAGCAATATGTGAAACCGAAATACCTTGGGCGGCAGCGCGTTCAAAGAGTGTTGGAACGTTCTGCCAAATAACTGGGTCAACTCGTTCATCCCATTTAAGAGAATTTAACAAGCGGCCAGGTTCACCACTTCTTGGAACTCGAACGGTGTAACCCAACATTCCATGGACTCCAGGAAGTGTTCCGGTTCCGAGTGATGAGAGATTTGTTGCTGTTGTTGATGGAAAGTGCGAATCTAGGTTATCGAATGAAATTAATTCTTTGAATATTGGGAACTGGCTTCCGTATTTACTAATTAATTCAGCGCCCATTCCATCAATTAGAAGCAGACATTCACGGGCTCCTGAATTCTCTGGAATCCCAAGTTCGTTTACTGCTCCTGAAACCTGAAGGGAAGAGAATATGGAATTCGATAGCGCCGCTAAATTCCGAGGATTCATAGTCGTATCTTGCCCTAACTTATTTAGCCACAACACAATTGCCTGATGTAATGTGCGCACGTGATTAGGTATTCGAAGGAAGTTTCCGCCGCCAAGAGTCAAGGCCGCCCAATCGTTGCGCTCGAATCCACAATTATTTCGCATGGTCTGCCCCGTCCAATAAATCTAGATGTTGCAAGAGAAGTCGAAGAAATCGTTCGTAGTGAAGGTGCGGTTCCTGCAACAATTGCAATTATTGATGGTGAGATTTTTGTTGGCCTAGAAGAAGATCAGTTAATCCGAATTGCGAATGATGACAATATTGTTAAAGCTTCGACCCGCGACCTCGCAATTATTTGTGCTGATGGGAAGAGTGCGGCTACAACGGTTGCAGCTACATCACATATTGCAAACCTTGCGGATATCGATGTCTTTGCTACAGGTGGATTAGGTGGAGTTCACCGCGGTCATGTTTACGACGAATCTGCTGATCTAACTGAGTTAGCCCAGACCAATTTAATTATTGTTTGCGCAGGCGTTAAATCAATCTTGGATGTGGCAGGAACTTTAGAAAGACTGGAAACTTTGGCCATCCCGGTGCTTGGCTTTAAAACAAATAAATTCCCTGGCTTTTATTTAACTGATTCTGGATTCAAGATCGAACATCGAGTTGAAAGTGTGCAAGAAATTGCAAAAATTTGGGGGCTTCGCCACGGCTTGAATACCGATGACACCGCAATAATTGTTGCAAACCCAGTTATAAATCAGATGGATAAGGCATTCCATGATGAAATTTTAGAGGCTGGATTTTCTGCGGCGACCGCCAAGGCGATATCTGGAAAAGGCGTGACGCCATTCCTTCTTGAACATTTTCATAAGACAAGTAAAGGCGAATCCTTACGAGTTAACATTGAAATCATTAAGTCGAATTCAAAGTTGGCGGCCCAAATCGCCTGCGCACTTTAGAAAAGTGATATCTCATGGCTGATCTGAAAATTTTATGTATCGGCGACATTATGTTGGATGTAACCGTTCTTCTTAATCGACCAATAGTTGAGGGCCTAGAAACCCGAGCAAAGATTTCAACGCAAGGTGGCGGCGCAGCGGCGAACGTGGCTTCTTGGCTCTCCCACATTAAAACTCCGGCATATCTGGTCACTCGAGTCGGAGCGGATTCAGCGGGACAGACGCTGCTTGCAGAGTTAAATTCTTATGGCGTTGAACATTCAAATACCGTAATTCCAAATATGAATACGGGCATAGTTATCGTAATTGTCGGCGCTGATGGCGAACGAACAATGTTTCCAGATTCCGGGGCAAACGCAGGTCTTGGGTTAAGCGATCTTCCAGATCTTGCACAATTTAGTGCAGTTTATCTCTCAGCGTATTCGCTAATTAACCAGCATTCTCGTGCCGGAATCCTAGAAATAATCTCGAAAGTAAAGAGCGCAAATCTGCCAATTATTTTAGATCCAGCAACTGTCGGTGTATTGATGGAAGTTGGAGTTGCCACCGCGAATAGTTGGCTTGAATTCGTTGATTGCATTATTTTAAATGAAGAAGAATCTCATTTCTTAACTGGGAAAAAGAATCCAGTTGATGCTGCTAGTGAATTACTTACAAGCGTAAACACTGTTGTAATTAAACGTGGATCAAATGGTGCACTCGGACAAACCCGAGGTGGTCAATTAATTCAAGTTGAAGCAATGAAGACGACTGTAGTGAATACGACAGGAGCTGGAGATGCCTTCGCTGCCGGATTTATTTCGATCTGGGTCAAGAACGGTGAGCTCATTGAAGCCTTGGAATCTGGAATCGATCTTGCAGCCAAATGTGTTGCACTAGTTGGCGCTAGACCTCTAATTTAAATTTATTTAAATTTGCTGAACCGAGTCGCTACCGAGTAATTAGATAGTTCATTGGCAAGATACGCCCCATGGCAAAAACACCAAAAGCCGTTCTCCCAAAACCAGGTGAGAACCCAGGCCGAATAATTGATATTGATGTCTCGCAAGAGATGTCAGAATCATTTCTCGAATATGCATATTCTGTAATTTATTCGCGCGCACTTCCAGATGCACGCGATGGTTTGAAACCAGTGCAACGTCGCATCCTGCACCAGATGTCAGATATGGGACTTCGCCCAGATAAGGGTCACGTTAAATGCGCACGCGCTGTTGGTGAAGTAATGGGTAAGTTGCATCCGCACGGAGATGGTGCAATTTATGATGCCATGGTTCGTATGGCGCAAAGTTTCTCAATGCGACTTCCACTAATCGATGGCCATGGAAACTTTGGTTCGCTAGATTCTGGCCCAGCTGCAATGCGTTATACCGAATCACGTCTCGCACCGGCCGCAATGGCAATGGTTAATGAATCAGATGAAAACACTGTTGATTTTGGATCGAACTACGATGGTCAATTACTAGAACCACAAGTTCTCCCCGCTGCATTTCCCAACCTTCTGGTAAATGGCGCTACAGGTATTGCAGTTGGTATGGCGACAAATATGGCGCCCCACAACTTAGGCGAAGTTATCGCTGCTACTAAGCATTTGATTGAAAACCCAAAGGCGACTCTTAAAGCGCTTATGAAGTTTGTCCCTGCTCCTGACTTTCCAACTGGTGGCGAGATTGTTGGCAAAGAAGGTATCGCTGAAGCCTACGAATCTGGCCGCGGATCTTTCAAGGTTCGCGCGACTGTTGCGGTCGAGAAAGTAACAGCCAGAAAACAAGGCCTCGTTATAACCGAACTGCCTTACAACATTGGTCCAGAGAAAATTGTTGAGAAGATTGCTGACTTGGTTAAGGCCAAGAAGATTCAAGGCATTTCGGACATCGTTGATTTATCTGATGGCCAACAAGGAACCAAGGTTGTTGTTGAACTTAAGAATGGTTTTGAGCCAGAAGATGTCCTTGCAAACCTCTTTAAATTAACTCCGATGGAAGATCAATTCTCCGTAAACGCTGTTGCACTAGTTGGCGGAAAGCCACTAACCCTAGGTCTGAAAGAGCTTCTGCAAGTATTTATTGATCACCGCATCGAAGTAATTCGCCGCAGATCTGAATTCCGCAAAGCAAAAGCCGAGAGCCGTTTGAACTTAGTTGATGGACTTCTAAAAGCAATCATCGATATCGACAAGGTAATCAAATTGATTCGTGCTGCCGAAGATGCGCCAGAGGCAAAGGCTGCACTTATCAAGGCCTACAAACTCTCTGACGAACAAGCCACTTACATCTTGGATATGCCACTTCGTCGCCTAACCAAGTTGAGCAAGTTAGAACTTGAAACAGAGCAGAAGGACCTTAAAGCGATAGTCACGAAATTGAAGGCGCTACTTGCTTCGGAAGATGCGATTAAAGCCCAAGTCTCAGTTGAACTTGATGAGGTCTCAAAGAACTTTGCAACACCACGCCGCACACGCATCGCTTAAACTTCAGTAATGGCAACACCTAAAGATCCCAGCAGAGAAGCGCATTTTCCTGCCATTGAAAAGAAGTATGGCGAGAAGATGTCATATTGGTTCAAAGTTATGGCCAAGTTAGAAGGCCAAAAATATCCAGAACAGGTTGCGCACCTTCGAGAAAATTATGGCTTCTCGCAAGCCCATGCAAATGCTCTGGTTATGTATTCCCGTGGTTCTTTATCTGCCAAACGCTTTGAGACACCAGCCCAATATTTCAAAACTTTGGAACCAAAACAGGCGACAAAAGTTCGCGCAATCTTGAAGGCTATAACTTCAAAATACCCAGATTTAGAACTTGTAATCGCTTGGAATCAACCGATGCTAAAACTTGGTGACCACTATGTTTTTGGAGTTTCAACGGCAAAAAACCACATTCTCTTCGCCCCATGGAGCCAGGATGTTCTAGAGAAATTCAGGCCAAAGATGGCAGACCTTGATGTTAAGAAAAAGACTATTGGCGTGCCAAATGATTGGAAAGTCGATGAGAAGTTATTGCAAGCAATGGTTAAAGCCAGAATTGCTGAAACTAAATAACTACTTAAGCGTCGATTCGATCACGAGCAATATCTGCAGTTGAAATAAATTCTTTACGAGGCGCCACTTCGTTGCCCATAAGCAGTTCGAACATCGCTCCTGCGGCGTTTGCATCCTTCATTGTGATTCGACGTAAGGTGCGATGTGCTGGGTCCATTGTGGTCTCGCGAAGTTGATCTGCATCCATCTCGCCCAAACCCTTGTAGCGTTGAATTGGTTCTTTCCAACGTTTTCCAGCCTTGGTTAAATCTGCAGTCATCTTCTTCATCTCATCATCAGAATATGTGTAATGAACTTCCCCACGTTTTCCACCAATAACTTCAATTCTGTGAAGTGGTGGCATTGCGGCAAATACCCGGCCATCTTCGATTAGCGGACGCATATAACGTGAAAGCAGAGTTAGAAGTAGACAGCGAATATGTGCACCGTCGACATCAGCATCTGACATCAAAATAATCCGGCCGTATCTAGTGTCATCCAGAGTAAATGAACGTCCTGAACCCGCACCGATTACTTGGATGATTGAGGCACATTCGTTGTTCTCCAGCATCTGAGAAAGCGATGCTTTCTGAACGTTCAAAATCTTTCCTCGGATCGGCAAGATTGCCTGGAATTCTGAGTTTCGCGCTGCCTTCGCTGTTCCAAGTGCGGAGTCGCCCTCGACGATATAAAGCTCGGTGCGATCAGTGTCATCTGAGCGGCAATCTGAGAGCTTTGTTGGAAGCGATGAACTTTCTAAGGCATTTTTACGACGTTGAATATCTTTATGGGCGCGTGCTGAAATTCTGGTTCTCGATGCGCCAGCAACTTTCTCAAGAGCCATCTTGCCAGTGGCTTTATCAATTCGCTTAGTTGTTGCAAAAAACTTCTTCATCTCTTCGCCAACTACTGCAGTAACAATCTTTGTTGCAGCGGCAGTTCCCAAAACTTCCTTGGTCTGACCTTCAAATTGTGGCTCTGACATTCGCACAGTTACGACCGAGGTAAGGCCTTCTAGAACGTCATCTTTAATTACATCGCCTTCATTATTCTTCAAGGTCTTTGTGGCGCGAAGAGCGTCGTTAAATGCTTTGGTGATTGCTCGTTCGAAGCCTTGAACGTGAGTTCCACCCTTTGGTGTTGAAATAATATTTACGAAACTAGATAGCGTGTTTTCATAACCGTTACCCCACTGCAGTGCAATGTCCACGTCCATCTCACGATTAACCTCGGTTGGCATCATGTGTCCTTTTTCATCAAGGACTGGAACTGTTTCGGTGTATTCACCGGATCCGGTTAATCGAATTACTTCACCAATTGGGTCATCAGGGCGAAGGAAAGAACAGAATTCAGAAATTCCACCTTTGTGAAAGAACTTCTCAGTTGTCTTTGTCTTTGTGCGATTGTCATTAACGATAAGCGTTAGGCCAGGAACTAAGTAAGAAGTTTGACGTGCGCGAGCGTAAATTTCTTCGATTGCGAGTTCGGCCTCTTTTAGAAAAATTTGACGATCGGCCCACCATTTAATTCGTGTACCAGTAACTTTGGCATTTACTTTTCCAATAATGCGAAGTCCAGAACTTTCAGTAAATGGCGCCTTTGGTCCATCGCCATCAAAGATTCCTGCGTTACCGCGTTGGAAAGACATCCAATAGATTTTCCCATTACGGTCAACTTCTACATCAAGACGTGATGCAAGTGCGTTAACAACAGATGCACCAACACCATGCAGACCACCAGAAGCAGCGTAAGAACCGCCACCGAATTTTCCACCGGCATGCAACTTAGTCATAACAACTTCAACACCAGTTAGTCCAGTCTTCGGCTCTTTATCTACCGGAATTCCGCGACCATCATCATGAACTTCTACTGAGCCATCTGATTCCAAATTAATCTCAATGTTCTTGCAATGTCCGGCAAGTGATTCGTCTACCGAGTTATCAATAATTTCCCAGAGACAGTGCATGAGTCCACGAGAATCGGTTGTTCCGATATACATTCCGGGACGTTTACGAACTGCATCCAGGCCCTCTAATACGGCGAGATCTTTGGCGTTATAGCCATTATCAGTTGTTGATGCGAGATCATCGGTAGCCACGGAGATGAAGGTTATCTTGTGCCGGGTGATTTTCTTGGTTGATTGCAACTACTTTTCAAGAATTTGCAGAAAAATATTAATTCAGGGCATTTACAGGAAATTATCTGCGATTTATGACACGCCCGAGCGTGAATTTTGATATTTTAACGAGCGGGGAATAAACCTTTCGTGGTTTGATGTTCCCCTAGGGAAGAACAACCAACAAGTAAGAGGAGCGAAATGACCGAGCAGATAATTCTCGAAACCACACCGCTCAATGCTGTCGATCGTTGCGACCGCTGCGGAGCCCAAGCATATGTACGTGCCGTAATGCTAAATGGTGGCGAGCTCTTGTTCTGTGGACATCACGCTAAGGAATATGCTGAAAAATTAAAACCAGTAGTTAAAGCAATCCAAGATGAAACTGCCAAATTAACTGCAGTCTCATCTGATAATAACTAACTAAATAACTAGCTCTTAATCTAAATAATCGCGCAGAACTTGTGAACGCGATGGGTGACGTAGTTTTGACATCGTCTTAGATTCAATTTGGCGGATCCGCTCACGTGTAACGCTGTAAACCTTGCCGATTTCATCCAAAGTCTTCGGTTGGCCATCAGTTAAACCAAAGCGCATCTTCACTACGCCGGCTTCACGTTCGGACAACGTTCCAAGAACTGAATGCAATTGTTCTTGAAGCAATGTGAATGAAACTGCGTCAGCAGGAACAATCGCTTCCGAGTCTTCAATCAAATCTCCGAATTCAGAGTCGCCCTCTTCACCTAGTGGAGTGTGAAGTGAAATTGGCTCACGGCCATACTTCTGAACTTCAACAACTTTTTCAGGTGTCATGTCAAGTTCTTTTGCTAACTCTTCTGGTGTCGGTTCGCGACCAAGATCTTGAAGCATCTGTCGTTGAACACGTGCAAGTTTGTTAATAACTTCAACCATATGAACCGGAATACGAATTGTGCGGGCCTGGTCTGCCATCGCGCGAGTAATTGCTTGGCGAATCCACCAGGTTGCATATGTCGAGAACTTGTAACCCTTTGTGTAGTCGAACTTCTCAACTGCGCGGATAAGGCCAAGGTTTCCTTCTTGAATTAGATCCAAGAACAACATGCCACGACCGGTGTAACGCTTTGCAAGTGAGACTACAAGACGAAGGTTCGCTTCAAGCAAGTGATTCTTTGCGCGCTTTCCATCAAGAACTAATTGCTCAAGTTCACGCTTATATTTCTTATCAATCTTCTTCTCGTGCTTAATGATTTCTTCCGCAAATAGGCCAGCTTCAACACGAAGTGAAAGGTCTACTTCCATCTCAGCATTTAGAAGTGGCACGCGACCAATCAGCTTTAGATAATCCTTAACTGGGTCGGCTGTTGCGCCTGCAGTTAATACGGTTTGGACTGGTGCGTCATCTTCTTCAGAATCCTTGATAGTGAAAGCATTCTCTTCGTTCTGAGATTCTTCCGCGACATTTACAACGCGAATTTCGCTCTCTTTTTCCTCTTCAATGATCTCTTTAACTTCTTCAACCAAAGTTTCGAGATCTTCTAATTCAACTTCTTCTAATTCAACTTCTTCGCCATCAATCTTTGTGATGATTGGCTTGCCAGGTTTTCCTTCAACTACTGGCTTTACACCAAGTGCGGCAAGGCGCTTTGCTTCAAGTTCAGCTTTTGTTGGAAATAGTTTCTTTCCAGTTGTTGCTGGCGCAACTTTCTTTAAACCTTTATTTGCTTCTGCTAATTTCCTGGCCTCTAACTCGGCTTTGGTTGGAAAGCGGTTCGGGCCTGATGACTTCTTTACAATTTTCTTTGGCTTCTTTGTTGCAGCTTTCTTTGCAGTCTTCTTAACAGCAGATTTTTTCGCAACAACTTTTTTAGTTGCAGCTTTTTTCACTGTCTTCTTACTGCTAGCGCCATTTTTTTGCGCACGAATTCCAGCCACAATTCATCCTTTGGTTTGCCTGGCCTCTGATCGGACCAGCGAAACTTGCTTGGCTATATTATAAATTGTCCACAGGCATTTATGCACATCGCAAAACGCTTGGCCTGCGCAACTATTTTCGAATTAATTGCTGGAATTGCCCTTTAGCCCAATTGCGAGCGCATCTTTGAGCACACTCCCCACAGTTTCGACCTCAATTAGAAAGCCGTCATGGCCAAATGGTGAGGAAATCGTCACAAGCGGCAGGGCCGTCGGGGTCAATTCAATGATTTCTTCCTGAAGTCTGGGCCAGAAGAGGCGATCTGAATCAATAGATATAACCACAACCGGAATCTTGATTGTTGCCAAGGCCTCTGCCACGCCCCCACGATCGCGACCAACATCGTGCGAATTCATGGCATCGGTCAAAGCAATATAAGTATTGGCATCAAATCTCTTAGCCAACTTTGTGGCTTGATGATCTAAATATGATTCGACGGCATATCGACCGGTGTCATCGCCTTGCAGTTCTCGACCAAAGCGCACATCCATCTCGGTCTCGGTTCGGTAAGTCAGGTGAGCGATACGACGGGCAATTCCCATGCCTTCTGTCGGACCCTGCTCTTGCTCGTAATAATCTCCGCTATTGAAATGTGGGTCAGATTTAATTGCGCGAATTTGAATCGATGCGGCGCCAATTTGATCGCCGGTAGCAACTGCTGATGAGCCAATTGTGCAGATTGCATTCACACGGGTTGGGTGTTGAATCGCCCATTCAAGTGCGCGCATTCCGCCAAGTGATGGACCAACTGCCAATATGTAATGTGAAATTCCGAGAGCATCCGTCAAAGCTAATTCGGCTGCAACCATGTCGCGAATAGTCACTGTTGGAAATCTAGAGCCCCAACGTTTTCCATCTGGTGCAAGTGAAGATGGACCAGTGCTTCCCTGGCATCCGCCAATTACATTTGGGCAGATAACAAAATATTTATCGGTATCAAGTGGAAGTCCCGGGCCGACCATCGAAGGCCACCAACCAGGAACATCCGACCAGCCAGTTAAAGCATGATTTACCAGAATTGCATTATCGCCCGCTGAATTTAACTTGCCCCAACTTTGATACGCAATTGTTGTATCTAAAAGTTTTTCACCAGACTCTAATTCGAGGTCTCCGATTTTTAGGAATTGCCGATCACCGGGGTCATGGGTTTCAAGCCAAGCCCCAGTGATATGACAATTACAGTCAGATGCCATGAATTAAGTTTCGCAGATTAATTATTTTGTGGCGGCAAAACCATCGGTGATATCAGCTTTAATATCTTCGATGTTTTCGATGCCAACAGATAAGCGAATTAATCCCGGTGTTACACCTGCAGTTAATTGTTCTGCTGGTGATAATTGTGAGTGAGTAGTTGAAGCTGGGTGGATGACGAGTGAGCGAACATCACCAATGTTTGCAACATGTGAGTGCAACTTAAGTGCTTCTACAAACTTCTTTCCGGCTTCGATTCCACCCTTTATTTCAAAGGAGAGAACTGAGCCAGAGCCAGTTGGTGCATATTTAGTGGCCAACTTGTGCCAAGGTGAAGATGGAAGAGATGCGTAGTTAACTTTTTCAACGCTTGGTTGCTTCTCAAGCCAAGTGGCAAGTGTCTTTGCATTTGAAACATGGCGTTCCATGCGCAGTGAAAGTGTTTCAAGTCCTTGCGCCAATAACCAAGCGTTAAATGGGCTAACAGCAGCACCCATATCGCGAAGTAGAGTCAGGCGAATCTTGAAGATGTAAGAGAGGTTTGCGCCAAATGCAGAACCCACACCAAGTGCTTGGGAATAAACAATTCCGTTATAACTTGGATCTGGTTGGTTGAATCCTGGGAAGCGATCTTTATGTTGGGCATAATCGAACTTGCCTGAATCAACAATCGCGCCGACAACTGAGTTTCCGTGGCCAGCAAGGAACTTGGTCGCTGAGTGAACTACAACATCCGCACCAAACTCAATCGGACGAATCAAATATGGTGTCGCAACAGTGTTATCAACTATTAGCGGCACGCCATTTTTGTGCGCAATATTTGCAACGGTTTCGATATCCAGAACATCATTCTTTGGATTCGCAATTGTCTCGCCGAAGAAAGCCTTGGTATTTGGCTTAACTGCGGCTTGCCATGAAGCAGGATCATCTGGGTTTTCTACGAAGGTTACTTCGATACCAAACTTTGGAAGTGTGTAGTGGAACAAGTTGTAGGTTCCGCCATAAAGACTTGGTGAAGAAACAATGTGATCACCAGCTTCAGCAACGTTTAGCACTGCATAAGTTGTAGCGGCTGAACCTGATGCAACTAAAAGCGCGGCGACGCCACCTTCGAGTGATGCGATGCGTTGTTCAACAGCATCTTGAGTTGGGTTCATGATGCGGGTGTAAATATTTCCAAGTTCGGCTAGACCAAAAAGATCTGCGGCATGCTTGGTGTCGCGGAATTGATATGCAGTTGTTTGATAAATCGGAAGTGCATGCGCACCCGTTGTTGGATCAGGAACTTGACCGGCATGAACCTGACGAGTTTCAAATGAAGCTTCACCTAATGAAAATGACATTACAGACCTCCCAGAAATTAAGGGGGTAGCGTTTTTTATTCGTTACCCACGCTTGCCAATTGCAATTTGCAACTGACCTGGTCTTCACCCGGAGCACCCCACCGTGGTGGAGGGTTGCCGTCCAGTAAGCCGGGGCTAAAACCTGGAACTCATGACCTTGGAGAAATTGTAAATAACTAGTTGGGCGATGTCTAATTGCTAATAATTTGCAGCAAGGGTTATGAACTCAGCAAGCGCCTTGGAATAGCTGTCGAACATAGGACCGGGATTCAAATCTTGATCTACTAGTAAGTCGGCTCGATTTTCCAACATGATTGAAGAGACCCGGGCATCTAGCTGATAGAAATCCAGCGGAACGTAGGTTCCGGCATAGGGCTGGTTTAGAACGCTCTCCCCAAATATGGCAAATTGCGATTGAGCAAGTTCTACCAATGGGGCTGGAGTATGAAATGAATCGGTGCCAATACAAACTGGCGGCCGGGCCTGTCCGTGGTTTACCGCATTACGGTGCTGCTCATTTCGGTAGGAATGAAAATCAATAATCAAGGCCTTGCCACATTCTTGTAATTTGGTATCAACCAAATCGGTAAGCGCTTTGGCATATGGATCGAAGTATTGTGAGATTAGCTTTATGCCATCGAATTTAGGATCGCGAAGTTGTGCGCCTGTAGAACTCTTTAAATATACGGCGCCCATTCCAACTTGATTCATAATCTCGCGTTCATCTGGAAAGCGTTCTGGATCAATAACTAAGCGCGAGAATTTATTTATAAATAGCGTTGGCGGCGTAGATAAGTTTGCGGTTGCGTGTAGCACCATTTCAGCGGTTAAAGAATCAGTTAGCTCATTTAATTCGGCTTCCAGTTCGCTATCGCCCAACAGAATTTCTGCTCTTATTTCATTTGGGATATATCTGGCCGAATGTGGAACGTGAACGATTAGGTGTGAAGTTGGATCTCCATCAATAATCTCAAAATTTACTGCCACTAAAGGCGACCAGCCTCGTGAACTCGCTTTAAGAACTCCTTGGTTTCAGGCTGCTTTGGAGTTTCCAGAATCTGGGCCGGAGATCCCCACTCAAGAATTTTTCCGTGGTGCAGGAAGCAAACTTCATCGGCAACTTGCTTTGCGAATCCCATTTCGTGAGTTGCCAAAACCATGGTCATGCCCTCAATTTTTAAATCTCGAACCGTCGAAAGAACTTCATTAACTAAAACCGGATCCAGCGCAGATGTAATTTCATCTAATAATAAAAGCCTCGGAGCCACTGCAATTGATCTGATTATGGCTACCCGTTGCTGCTGGCCACCGCTAAGGCGATCTGGATAATTCTCCGCTTTATCGTGCAATCCAAAACGATCCAACAACTTATAAGCGTTCTCTCTTGCAACTTCTTTCGAAATTCCCTGGACTTTCATGGGCGCCAAAGTGATGTTGTCGATTACCTTCATGTGGGGAAAGAGATTGAAGGATTGAAATACGATGCCCAATTTTCGGCGGACCTTATCGACATCAGCATCTACCGCCGTTATATCTTCACCATCCAAGACAATCGAGCCATCATCAATTTGATCCAGCAGATTTATACAGCGAAGCAAGGTCGATTTACCTGAGCCAGATGAACCGATAAATACGGTCGCGGTATGCACGGGCACCGTAAAAGAAATATCTTCAAGGACGACTTCAGAGCCATATGACTTGCGCAATTGTTTAACTTCTAGAACTGGTTGACTCATGCAACACCTGTCGCATTCTGTCGCTCGATTGAACGCCTTAGCGTGCGATCGGTGAATCTAGTAAGCGGAATTGTTATAAGTAGGAAAATGATTGCAGCCATCACATAAGGCGTGTAATTAAAGCTTCGGCTACTTGCAATCTGAGCTGCACGCACTGCATCTGTGACACCAAGAATCGAGACAAGTCCGGTGTCCTTGATTAGGGCGACCAAGTCATTTAAAAGTGGAGGTGTAACTCTTCGAAATGCCTGTGGCAGAACCACATAACGCAAACTTTGAAAATGGCTTAAACCTAAGGATCTTGCCGCCGCACGTTGGCTGGGATGAATTGTCAGAATTCCACTTCGAATTACTTCCGCCACGTAAGCGGTGTAAGTAATAACTACTGCAATTGTTCCGAGGATTAAAACATTATTTGTAAGTCCTTGGATTCTAAGTGCTGGAATTCCAAAACCGACTAGGAGAATTACTAAAAGCATCGGGATGCCGCGAAATACATCGACATAAAGAGTTGCCAGAATTCTAAATGGCGCAAGAGCGGGAGATCTTGAAGTTCTAATTAAGGCGATGCTCAATCCGAATATTGCAACACAGGTTGATGCAATCAAAGTTAGCATCACATTTGTTCCGAAACCTAGAATTATTTTCGGTAATACCTCGACGCCATATGCCCAGGCAAAGAAAGTATCGGATAAAGATTTCCAGCCAGGAGAGGTAATAGCGATTAAAGCCAGACCACCGATAACAACAATGCTGGACAGGACGGCAATTATTGAATTGCGAACGTTGCGGGCTTTGCGGGCTGCTCTTCTAGCAATTTCGAGTTCGCTTGGAACCCAGTCCCCGCCAAAGTTATAGGGCGCCGCACCTGAATTCGATTCAGATGGACGCCCCATATCTTTACTCATATTAGGTTGGAGATTACTTTAAGAACGGCGCTCCTGCAGCAGAAGTTAGCCACTTATTAGTGATCTTTTCCAATTCCCCACTTTTGCGAACTGCCTCTAGCGCGTTAGTCACGCAAACGGTGATTGGGTTGTCCTTTGCAAGAAGCAGACCGGCGCCTTCATCAGCTGAACTTGAGTTCTCAAGTTGGCCAACAATAATTCCGTTCTCTACTTCAACTGCTGAAAGGTAGAAAGCTGTTGGTAGATCAACAACGAAGCCATCAATTTGACCATTCTTGAGAGCCGCAACTCCAGCCGCATTGTCATTGAAAACTTGAGGCTTTAGGCCAAGAACATTTTCTACAGCATCTAGCGAAGTTGTTCCGACAGCAGCACCAATCTTTGCATTAGCTGCCTTGATGTCTGCAATTGACTTTGCTCCGGCAATCTTGCTTCCCTTGAAGGAAACGATTGATTGGTTTGACTTGTAATAAGAAGTTGAGAAATCAACAACCTTGGCACGTTCTGCAGTAATTGAGTATTGCTGAATGTTGAAGTCAAAGTTCTTTGGTCCTGGCGCAATTGCACCGTCGAATGTAGTGCGAACCCACTTCACATTCTCATTCTTGTAACCAAGTTCCTTTGCAACTGCGTAGGCAACTGCTGCTTCAAAACCTTCGCCCGATTCTGGCTTGTCATTTAGAACCCATGGAGAATATGCAGGTTCGCCAGTTGCAATAGTTAGAACTTCTGGTGTCACTGTTGAAAGAGCGCCAGCCTTGCATTCTGTTGAAGCAGTTGCCGACTTGGAATCGTCTGAAGATCCACAGCTTGTCAGCAATAGTGCCGCAATCGCCAACGGTGCAAATAACTTAAGTTTTTTCATGATGTGCCTTCCACTTCCACGTTTAACAAACATTGGGATTCCCCGAATTCGGGAATTCTAAGGAGGGCAGCTGTTTAATGTCTAGTTGCTAATTAATTGCAGAAGAATTAATTGTGTTCGCGCCAGGCTGAGGTAATTGGCAATCTGCGATCTTTACCGAAGGCCCGCTTAGAAATCTTGGTCCCTGGTGGATATTGGCGCCGCTTATATTCGGCGGCATCAACCATTCGAATAATTTTAGTCGCCAGCTCTAAGTCAAAGCCCGCAGCCAATATGCCAGCCAGCCCCAAATCTTGGTCAATATAAATTTGAAGAATCTGATCAAGAATCAAATAATCTGGAAGTGAGTCGGTGTCCTTCTGCCCGGGGCGAAGTTCAGCACTTGGTTCTTTGGAAATTGAATTCGCCGGAATTGGTGGAGTCTCACCGTTCTTAGCTGCTTGCTCATTTCGCCATTTGGCCAAGGCCCAAACATCTGATTTAAACAAATCTTTGATTGGCGCATATCCCCCAACGGCGTCGCCATACATTGTTGAATATCCAACGGCCAGTTCTGATTTATTTCCAGTTGCAAGAACTAGATGTCCTTCTTGATTTGAAAGCCCCATCAAAGTTGTCCCACGAACTCGGGCTTGAACATTCTCTTCAGCCAGACCAGTTAGCCCAAGTTGGCTAAGGAAAGTTGAAACCATTGGCTCTATTTCGATTACTCGATAATTCAAAGCAAGATTATTTGCCAGTTCTGCCGCATCAGTGAGTGAGTGATCGGATGAATATCTACTTGGCAGGCCAACTCCAAATACTCGGTCGGCACCGATTGCATCAACTGCAATTGTTGCGACTATCGCGGAATCGATGCCACCAGATAAGCCAAGAATGATGCTCTTGAAATTGTTTTTCTCGACGTAGTCCCGAAGTCCGATAACTAAAGCCTGCCAGGTCTGAGAGAAGTTGCTCATTGGATGGGCAATTCCGTGAGTTATTTTTTCATAAGCCGGAAGTGGGTCTTGTGAAATAACTACATCTGGCGTTGAACTTCCAAGGCGCAGATCTAAATCAACAACCATCAGACCATCAAAGAATTGTGGGGCTCTTGCAATGATGTCGCCATTGGCAGTTGCGACAATGCTGTCACCGTCAAAAACTAAATCGTCTTGGGCGCCAGTCATATTTACATATGCCAATGGGGCGCCAATATCTTTTGCGCGCTTTCGAACTAGCGATTGGCGAATATCTTCTTTCGCTCGTTCATAAGGACTTCCATTTGGGACTAGGACCAAACCAGGAGTTCGGGCTTTTAATTCTGCAACTGGTCCATCATCGACCCAGATATCTTCACAAATTGCGATGCCAATATCGACGCCATGAAACCTGACAACTAATGAGCGATCACCGGCGACGAAATTCCTAAACTCATCGAAGACGCCATAGTTAGGGAGATGATGCTTGATATATGTAGCAACAACTTCGCCGCGATGAACTAAGGCAACTGCATTCTGTGGTTTCTGTTCCGCGCTGCCATCTAAATAACCAATGACTGCGAGCATTTCACCGAAACCTAAATCTGCTAAGCGATCAGCAATATCTAAAACTGCGGCCTTGCTGGCTATTCTGAAAGTTTGTCGGAGTGCTAAATCTTCAACTGGATATCCAGTCATAACCATTTCCGGAAAGAGCAAAACATGAGCCCCAGCAGTTTTTGCCTTCTCGGCATATTCCAAAATCAAAGCGCTATTGCCAGTTAAATCACCGAGTGTTGGGTTGATTTGGGCAAGGGCAATTCGCAGCTGGCCAATAGCTAGAGCGCTGTTATTTCCCATGTGACTAGCCTACCTGCATCGTAATTGGTTCCACTTTTCGTTATAGTTAGCGTTAGTTCAAGCACCAACCAGGGACCGAAATTCGGCTTTGAGTTCGTGACATTGGATCTAGGAGCCTTACATGTCTCAAAATAATCGAATCTCGATTTCAGATTTAGCTGCCTTAAAAAAACGCGGCGAAAAATGGGCGATGCTCACTTCTTACGAACAGATGACTGCCGAGATTTTTGATGAGGCCCAGATTCCAGTTCTATTGGTTGGCGATTCTGCAGGCAATAATTTTCTTGGTGAAGAGAACACAATCCCCGTAACGGTTGATGAATTAATTCCACTAGCCCGCGCAGTTGTTAGATCCACTTCTCGTGCAATGGTTGTAGCCGACTTTCCATTTGGGTCTTATGAATCAGGGCCGGATGCCGCACTTGCAACTGGAATTAGATTCTTTAAAGAGGCGAAGGCCCACGCCGTTAAATTAGAAGGTGGCGCAAAAGTTGTTCCCCAAATAAAGCGATTGGTAGAAGCAGGCATTCCAGTAATGGGACACCTTGGCCTGACCCCACAATCTGTTCATGCCCTTGGTGGTTTTAAAGTTCAGGGTCGCGGCGAAGATGGCGCCCGAATCCTTGCTGATGCCAAAGCCCTGGAGGTCGCTGGAGTATTTGCACTTGTCTTGGAATTAGTACCAGAAGAATTAGCAACTCAAATTTCAAAAGAACTTTCCATTCCAGTAATTGGAATTGGCGCAGGAGTTGGCTGCGATGCCCAAGTCTTGGTCTGGACTGATTTGATGGGAATCACCAAGAGCGCTCCAAAATTGGCTAAGGCCTACCGGAACTTGCGGCTTGAGATGCTAGAAGCCGCTAAAGAATTTGCAGTGGATGTTTCTTGTGGGCAATTCCCTGGCCCAGAACAAACTTTTCACTAATTAATTAAATAGATTATCCCCGTGCTCAAAAAGCTT
>CAWURN010000005.1:0-3998 GCA_963924835.1 Candidatus Nanopelagicaceae bacterium
GCTGGAAATTCAAAGTCATCGAATTGTTTAGCATCGCCACGAAGCGAGATTGGAATCGCTGCTGAGTTTGAAGTCCAGAGATCTAAGTTCTTGCCTGAACTTGGAAAGTTATCTGTAACTAAACCGGGTACTGCAACGAACTCCCATTCCGAGCCCTTTGCCGCATGGATTGTGAGGATCTGAACAGCGTGCTTATTTGCGGCGACAGATACTGGTTTTAGACCACCCTCTTCGGAATCGGCAATCTTTAACCAATCAAGGAAGGTTGAGATAGTTCCACCGTTTCGCTGGAACTTGGCAGCTTCATCCAAGAAAGCATCTAAATGCTTGCGGCCTTGAGCAAAGCCATCTCGAACCATAACTTCGGTATCTAAGAATAAGAATCTCTCTGCTTCCATAATTGAGTCGGTAATTGAACCAACTAAATATCTGCGTAATTCGCGTAACTCTTTCGCGAATTTCAAAAGTCTTTCATAGCCAATTTCTGAGAAGTTTTCGCGTGGCGCTTTTTCAAATACTTCAAGAGCTTCTATCGCACTTCCCATAGCAAACTCTTCGGCCTCCATCACATCCGCATTTGGCATCTCCATAATTTTGCCAACAGTTTTGCTGAGTGACTGATCAAAGTTTGCGATTAGCGATCTGGAGAATTTTCCCAGGGCCGCTAAATCTTTGGCTCCAATTGCCAACCTTGGGCCGGTGAGTAAACGCATTAGCGAACTGCCGTTATCTGGAAAAGTTAATACCCGTAGCAGAGCCAAGATATCGGCGACTTCGGGAACATGGATTAGCCCTCCAAGCCCAACAATTTCGACTGGGATATTTTTTGAACGAAGTGCCTGTTCAATCTCACTTATATACTTACGGGAGCGAACTAAAACCGCAAAAGTTTGTGGTGATTCGATGTCGGCTAGTCGTTCTGGCGCAAACCAATGTTTCTCGAAATGTTCAGCAATTCCAGTTGCCTCCATCGCCAATGTTTCAAATTGCCCACATAGCAACGTGCCTGGTCCAGCATTTGGCTTGAGTTTTAGCCGCTTCACGCTTGCAGCCTTGCCACCTCTTGCGACAATCAACTCTCCGATTTTGTCGACCGTTTGATTCGCAATTTCTAAAATATTTTCATCATTTCGCCAAGTTGTGAGCAAGTTATGCTCGATACATTCACTAGTTGAACTGCCAACAAAATATCTGCCGAAGGTATCTAGGGTCTGGGCGCTAGCGCTGCGCCACCCATAAATTGCTTGGTTTGGGTCCCCGACCGCTGTCACAGCATGGCCATTACCAAATAGTGCGGATAGGAATTTAACCTGGCTTACCGAGGTATCTTGATATTCATCTAAAAGAACAATTTTAAATTTAGCGCGCTCGACATCAATTATTTCCTGACCGAATTCCCCATTAACAAGTTTGGCAACAAGTGACATTTGATCATTGAAGGTTAATAGCCCACGCTCATGTCGATATCTTTCGTACTCATCAACCATTGGCAATATCGCCAAGCGTTCTTTGAGCGATGACTCTAAGTCGCGGACTGGATCATTTGATCGGCTATCAGAAATGATTGCAAATTTATCAAGAATTGATTCGCAGAATTCGCGGACCTCGGCTGTTGTTCTCCCATGTTCACCAAGCGCCGCTGATAATCCCATTACTTTATCTACGATTGTTTTTGCAGAATGTGAAATATCGCTGCCATTTGTCGCTTCACTTGCGAAATTATTAACAATGTTATTTGCAATCTGCCAAGCCGCGGCCTCGCCAATTGGGTCAGAAGTTGCGTCAACACCAATTCGAATTGCATGTTCGGCTAGTACCCGGCCAGCATAGGAATGATAAGTTGAAACTGAAACTGCAATATCAATCTCGCTCTTACTTTCCGCATCAATTGGGAGTAATCCAATCTTGCGAAGTTGGCGTAACCGTTTTCTGATTCGAGATGAGAGTTCACCGGCCGCTTTTCTCGTGAAAGTTAGACCAAGAATTTCTTCCGGTCGCACAATTCCGTTTGCAACTAGCCAGAGAACGCGCGCGCTCATGGTTTCCGTCTTTCCAGATCCTGCGCCAGCAATTACAACTGTTGGTCCAAGATGCAACGATTCGATAATCGGAATTTGTTCATCGCTCGGGCCCTTAAATTTGGGATCTATTGTTCGAAGTGCATTGCCGATATCTTCAGCGGAATATTTAATATTGTCCTTGTCTATTAAGTTAGTCACTGGTCAATCACCGTCCGCCCCTGTGGCTGGATGGGGCAAAGTCCTTTAACGGCGCACATTCGACAGCGATCGTTCACGGTTGCTGTGAATTCATTTGCTGACATCGCATCAGCGGCGGCTATAACTTCGGCCTTAATTGTTTCGTGATCTTTAACTGGTTGTGGTTTGGCAGATGCAGAATTGGTATCCGTACCCAAGAATAATAATTCGGCGCCAGCGCTTACAACACCAGGAGATTCACCACTGAAGGCTTCTTCATAAACTGCAAGTTGATAGCCGGCTAGCTGTTTATGGTCTTCCGCTTTCTTCTTTGTGATATCCGGAGCTCCGGTCTTCAAATCAACGATGTACACCCGACCCTCGGAATCAACTTCTACTCGATCTACACTGCCATTAAATAGCGCACGTCCAATTACTTTTTCGAACTCTGCTTCGACGGCAAATAGTGTTCGCTTCGATTTATTCTCAGAGTGCCACTTGTAGAATTTCTCTAATTTTTCTAGCGCTAATTTAAATTGATAATCACGGACCCAACCCTTATTGCCATCTATTAATTGCCAACCATTTTCAAGTCGGGTTGCAAGTTCATCAAATGTTAAACCAGGTTCACCCTTCAACATTGCCGCTAGTGAGTGAATTGCAATACCGAGAAGTTGCGCGGTGGAATCACCATCGCGACCACCACTTTTTTCAATAAACCATTTGAGTCCGCACTCAGAGAAAGATTGCAGATTGCTTGGTGATACCGACACCTGGGCATCGGATGGCATAATTGGTTCGGTGCTACTTGGTTTTAATCCGCCTAACCAATTTTCAACTTTTGCACTTTGGATTTCTTTGGCCGCTAGTGTTTGTAGCAACTTCGCAGAAAATTCCGCATCGCTATTTTTCGAATCAGAGCTATTGAGGTTGCGACGTAGCGTTGAAACTAAGGCTTGCGGTGTCAGCGATCTTGGAAGTTCAACAACCTCTGCTTCAATCGAAGAAATTCCGTGAACATGTTCGTAAAGCTCTTCAAAATATTGTGAAGGTTCAGAGTCATCCTCTTTGGAATATGCAGTAATGACTAAGCCGGCTTTAGCCCTAGAAACCGCTACTTTTAGCAGCCTGCGTTCATCTTCAACCAGCGCACTTGCCGCACTTGCCTCAATCTCGCGACGGGCAGTTACTTGAGTTCGTTCTGACTCAACTAATCTTTCGCTACCGAGAAGAGAACCACGCGCCTTTAGATTTGGCCAGACACTTTCTTGTAATCCAGTAATCGCGACTAAATCCCATTCCAAACCCTTTGCGCTGTGCACGGTCATAACACTTACGACTTCGCCCCGTTGGCCGCGAGCGGCAATTGCATCGCTTTGAATTGATTCACTAAGTATTTGATCTAAAAACAATTGTGGATCTGATCCAGGCATGCGTTCGGCAAAGCGCCGCGCAGATTCAAATAACGTAATTACTGCATCTAAATCTCGGTCCGCTGCAGCTCCGCGCATTCCACCTTTTAGCGCGCGATTGCGCCAAGTTGTGGCAAGTGAGTCACCTTCATAATTCTTAGCAGTGTTCCAGATTGCCCAAATTAAATCCGCGATATCAACGCTGCTTGAACCTTTCGAATTCATTCGCACAACTTTGCGGGCCTCGGAAATAACATCTGCAACTCGTTTTAATGAGAGTAATTGCTCCCATGGAAGTGGTGCATCATTGTGATCAATTATTTCCAGAATGATTTGAGTTGATGGTTTCGCATCATCGCCAGGTTCGCGTAACTTCCCTAAATCAATT
>CAWURN010000006.1:0-6393 GCA_963924835.1 Candidatus Nanopelagicaceae bacterium
CCACTCTTTGGCGGAATTGTTCCAACAGAATCTAAGGTTGCACTCGCCGATGTTCGGTTGCTTGCGCCAGTTATTCCAAGAAGCAAAGTGGTTTGTGTGGGTAAAAATTATTCCGATCATGCCGCGGAAATGGGTTCAGAAGTTCCGAAAGAGCCAGTAATTTTCCTAAAACCAAATACCTCAGTAATTGGGCCGGATGACACAATCCAATGGCCACGAATGAGTGAGCGCGTAGATTTTGAAGGCGAATTAGCCATTGTCATAAGTCGAATTTGTAAAGATGTCCCAGCAGCCAAGATTAATGATGTTATTTTTGGCTACACAATTGCAAATGATGTCACTGCGCGAGATTTACAAAAAGTTGATGGGCAATGGAATCGTGCAAAAGGTTTTGATACGTTCTGCCCACTAGGACCATGGATTGAAACTGATTTTGTTCCGGGGGAGCAGAAGATAATCACAACGTTAAATGGTGAGGTAAAACAATCTGAGCCACTAAGTTCAATGAACTTCAAGATTCCACAAATAATTGAGTTCGTCTCATCTGTGATGACTTTGCTTCCAGGCGATGTAATTCTTACGGGAACGCCCGCTGGAATTGGGCCAATGCCTGCAGGTGCCACAGTTGTTGTATCAATTGAAGGAATTGGTTCACTCTCCAATAAGGTATCTCCTCGTGCCAGCTAATTCAGAAACTAAACCAGTCCGCGTTCGATTTGCGCCTTCACCAACAGGCGATCTTCACGTCGGAAATATTAGAACTGCACTCTTTGACTGGGCCTATGCGCGTCACACAGGTGGTCAATTTGTATTTCGAATTGAAGATACTGATACCGAACGCGTTACAGATGAATATATAAAAGCTGCACAAGAAACTTTGAAATGGCTGGGCCTTGATTGGGATGAGGGTCCGGAAATTGGTGGACCATATGGTCCTTATCTGCAAAGCCAACGTTTAGATATCTATGCCGAATGGGCAGCAAAATTTTTAGCACAAGGCGATGCATATCACTGTTATTGCTCATCAGAAGAGCTTGAAGCGCGCACAGAAGCACAGAAGGCTGCAAATGTTGCACCAGGGTACGACGGAAAGTGTCGCAGCATCAGTGAGAGCGATTTAGCAAAATACAAGAGCGAAGGACGCTTGCCGGTATTGC
The DNA here is from genome assembly GCA_963924835.1 of Candidatus Nanopelagicaceae bacterium. Taxonomy (GTDB): domain Bacteria; phylum Actinomycetota; class Actinomycetes; order Nanopelagicales; family Nanopelagicaceae; genus AAA044-D11. The sequence continues at coordinate 1,158 of CAWURN010000006.1, forward strand.
GCATGCGCATGCCAGATGGCTCTACAACCTTTAATGATTCAATTCGCGGCGATGTAACTTTTGATCACAACTTCGTTCCAGATTTCGTACTAGTCCGCGGAGACGGTTCTCCACTTTATACCCTTGCAGTTGCGGTTGATGACATCATGATGAAAATTACACATGTGCTTCGTGGCGAAGATTTGCTTTCTTCTACACCTCGCCAGATTCGGGTTTACCAAGCGATGGGCGTAGCAGAATCTGATTACCCAACCTTTGCGCACCTGCCATTTGTTATGGGTCAAGACAACGCAAAGCTTTCGAAGCGAAATGGTGAAGTTTCAATTGCTTGGTATCGCGATCGCGGCTTCTTGCCAGAAGCAATTTGCAATTACTTGGCACTTCTCGGTTGGTCTCCTGGTGATGATCGTGAGAATGTAACGATGAAGGAAATTACTGAACTATTCACAGTAGAACGTGTGCACTCAAGCCCGGCACGTTTCGATATGAAGAAACTTGAAGCAATTAATGGCGACAAGATTCGCGAACTTACCCTTGATGAATTGCTAAAGCGGACCACACCATTCTTAGTAAAAGATGGCGTAATAACTGGAACTCCGCAAGAGCTCGAAGTTGTAAAGAGTGCGCTACCAATAATTCAGGAGCGCATTGCAACACTTGCTGAAGTTTCACAGATGTTAAAGTTCATATTCGTTGCAAAATTTGCCGTAGATAGCGAAGAACTTCCAAAAATATTGGATGAGCAGTCACAAATCGTCTTGAAGAAGACAGATGAAGTTTTAAAAGGCCTTGCTAGTTGGGATCATGAAACAATTCACGAAGCGCTAAAAACTGCGTTAATTGAAGGTTTGGGGCTCAAGCCACGTATCGCCTTTAGCGCGATTCGAATTGCCGTAACTGGAAGCCACATTTCACCGCCGTTATTTGAATCTCTAGAACTCCTTGGTCGCCAGCGATCACTTGAGCGAATTGCAGCTTCAATAAAGTAATCAAGCGGCGCAATACTTAGAATTTGCCTTGAGTTCACTCCCTGAGAACTCTTTTCTACTTGTATTCAATTAACATCGCGGAGTGGATACAAATCGCTTAGAGACAGCCCGACTTTTTCATCGGTTTGGATTTGGTCCACGTCCTGGTGAATTTGCAAGTGCAATCAGTGCTGGCGTATCAGTCACTCGCGAGAAGTTATTCGCTAATTCTGGAACAGATTCAGGACTGATGAACGTTCCTGAATTAGTACTTGCAGATCTTGGTAAACGCCCATCACCCGATGACCCACAACGCGCCAGTTACAGCAGCGAACTTCGTAGACAAAATAACGAGTTAACGACGTGGTGGCTAGATCGCATGGTGTTGGCAGATTTTTCGCTACAAGAAAAAGCAACTTGGTTCTGGCACGGCCACTGGGCAACCTCAATTAAGAAATTGAATTTTGCATTACCAATGTATAAGCAACATCAGACTCTGCAGAAATACGCACTTGGAAATTTTGACGAAATGGTAACAGCGATGTTGGATGACGGAGCGCTTCAATTTTGGCTTGATGGTCAGGAAAACACAGCAAAATCTCCAAATGAAAACCTAGCGCGCGAGTTGATGGAGCTTTTCACTTTAGGCGTAGGTCGATATTCTGAAACTGACGTTAAGGAACTTTCCCGTGCATTGACTGGAGTTCAGGTAGCTCGAAGTAGCGGAGAAGTTACGTTTAAGAAGAATAGATTCGATGACGGAACCAAGAGCATCCTTGGCGTATCGCAAAATTTTGATCGCATTTCTGCTGGAAAATTTTTGGTATCCCAACCGAACTCCAAACGCTTTATCACGGAGCGAGTTTGGTTCAGATATATGTCTAGCCAATTTCCATTGCCGGCTAACACTAATATTGAGGGCGCCTTCGAAGGTCGTGAAATCAGAGAGTTGCTTCTTGCACTTGCTTCAAGTGAGGCCATGAGGGATACGAGATACGAACTAGTTAAATCACCTGTTGAGTGGTTCGTTGCGGTATGTCGTGCTTTAAATATTACGCCATCCAATTTGACTAAGAATTCTGCGCTATTAAACTTTTTAAATAAGTTAGCACAAGTTCCCTTCGACCCACCCAATGTTGGTGGTTGGCCGACTGATGATGCTTGGCTCTCATCGGCCAGCGCGCAATTTAGAGTGAGATTTGCTTCTTGGCTGATATCACAAGGCGACATCTCGCCAATTGAAGATTTAACACCAGGGGAGCGAATCCAAAAAACTGCTGATTTATTAGGAATTGTTGAATGGAGTGCTCGAACAAAATCGGCCCTCGAAGGAAATGTTAAGAGCTCAAATCGCTTAATCCTGTTAGCAATTTGCAGTCCCGAATATTTGGTGAGTGCCTAATGGATACCGTTACTCGTCGCAAGTTTTTGCAACTCACTGCAGGGACCAGCATTGGAGCTGCAGCAGCTTTTCTATCAATTGATGACATTGCAGCAGCAGCAAGTACTCGCCCGTTAGCATCCGGAACCCCAATCTTGGTGATAGTAACTTTGTATGGTGGTAATGATGGATTGAATACTGTTATTCCATTTAAAGATCCAATCTATTACAGCTCTCGGCCAGATATTTCATATAAGCAAGAAAGCGTTCTGCAATTAGATTCGCAGTACGGATTAAATCCTTCAATGACTGGCATAGCTAATCTTTGGAAAGATGGGAAAGTAGCGATTGTTCGCGGTGCTGGTTACCCAAGTCCAGATCGTTCACATTTCTCTTCAATGGCCAAATGGCAGTCTGGAAGCCCAAAGACACTTTCAAAATCAGGATGGATTGGTAGATGGATAGATTCTCAACCTGATGATCCGATGTTGGCAATTAGTCTTGGATCTGTACTCCCACCACTTTTAGCTGGTGAAAAAAAAGTTGGCTCTGCGCTACCGCTAGGAGGGTTGGTAATTCCTCAAGGAACAGTTGGCGCAGATTTTAGAAAACTTAGCCTGCCATCAACTTCAGATTCAAAATTGCGGTCACTTGCTGCAAATAGCATGAAAGATCTTTTCAATATTTCAGAGAAAATTACACCCATTTTGAAGAAACCAGAACCGACAGAGGTTGAACTTCCAACTATAAATGGCGGTAATGCCGGGGGCGATTCAAATTTAACTCAGCAATTAAATATAGTTTCAAAACTTATTCAGGCAGATGCGCCAACAAGGGTTTGGTCAGTATCCCTTGGAGGATTTGATACCCATGCAAATGAAGCAAATGCGCAATCTATTTTGTTAGGTTCAGTTTCTTCTTCAATTGATAAGTTTATGTCTGGCTTAAAGTCTTCAAAACATGGAGCAGACGTTGTCGTTCTTGTTTACAGTGAATTCGGCCGCCGTGTTGTAGGAAATGCATCGAAGGGAACAGATCACGGAACATCAGGGCCAATGTTTGTCATCGGAGATAAAATTAAAGGTGGTTTTTATGGAGACCAACCTTCGCTCTCAAAGCTAATAGATGGAGATTTATCCGTGACAACTGACTTCAGAGACGTTTATGCATCCCTTATCGAAGACGTTCTAAAAAGCCCCGCTGATAGGTATTTAAATAATTGGAAGGGCCGCACGAAATTCTACAAAGCTAGGTAATTTTAAGCTTTCCATTCAGGTATCCTTGCGCAGTCAAAATTAAATTTATTGGGGTATGGGGTAATTGGCAGCCCTGCTGATTCTGGTTCAGTGAGTCTAGGTTCGAGTCCTGGTACCCCAGCGCAGTAAAAAGAAGTTAAAAACTTAATAGCAGTAAATCTCGGCCCCGTCGTCTAGTGGCCTAGGACTCTGGCTTCTCAAGCCAGCTACGCGGGTTCGAATCCCGTCGGGGCTACAACACCTAGGTGTAAGAAGGATTTAATTAAGATGCAATCGTGCTTTTACGATCTTCTTCAAGCGGTGAAAGAATTCTTTCGAAATCGCTTTGCCGTGCATCTTATGAAGTGAACTCATATCAACACCGATCATGGACCTTGCCACGGTTTCAATTGAAATAGTAGTAACTGGTGTATTTAACCCAATTGGAATTTTAGAGAAATCGTTACGGTCAAGATTTCCAATGACCTTAATTCCTAGAGACTTAATCTTCGAAACGTTCTGTAAATTTAGCTCTGCCGCTTTGGCAATGGCCCACTCTGGTGTCAAAATCTTCTCATCATTCGGGTCATGCCTGTCCGACCGAGTTAGTGCCTTTATGTTTCCTTTTCGAATAAATATTTCATATGAATCCCAATCGAGATCTTTTGGATAAGTCCGATTAATCTCCAACAAAAGCGCTGCCTCTGTGAAAGTAAGGGAGCGATTCATCTGCATATGTCCAGGCTCCCTCAAAATTCCTTTTGGGATACCAGCAAGTTCTGCAAAAGTTTCATAAAGATAGTTCGGATTAGATTCATCTACTGCTATCAGCGAGACGTTCTCTGCTCCAAAAGTTTCAGCCCAGTGGGATACAACATCACTGTGGAGATTTCGTTTCCAGAAAGATGGCGTAAATTTAGCTTCCCCTGGAACTTCAAAAATTGATTCCAGCCATTCGGCATATGATTTCTTTACACCGTATTTTAAATACTGCTGATATGAACTCGCCAACATAAAGGGAAGTGGGCGCCAGGTGAAAATTACTTGGACATCGAATCCGCTTAGTCGCTTTGCCATGGCTGCTAATTGAGTCGGATCGGCTTCCGAGAAGAACTCACTACTGATAATCGAAGTGCTTTTGCTCGCCTTCAATTTGTTCTCTAATTTTTGGAATTCAATTGGTGTCATCAAGCGGCCACCGCGTTTTTTCCAGCCCCACGTCTTTTCAATTACTGACCAAGCAGCTCGATGGTGAGCGTTTCCTGCGATGCGCGGATAATTAAAGTTAACTTGTGATAACTCTTTCCGAACCTCACTCAACGCCTGCTGTAGCGCAGTAGTTCCAGTTTTGTGAAAACCTGGATGAATTATGAGTTTCTTCAATTTATCATCCGATTAATCGAACCGCATTGATCAAAATAATTGCTACACCTACGAAAATTCCAAGTTGTCTTTTAGGCAACCAGGTGACAAGTTTTGCTGCAAGCGGTGCCATTAAAATTCCGCCAAGGGCTAATCCGCCAACAGCGGCCCAATCAATATCTAGACGTGCGATATTTGCTAAGAAGGCCAGACTTGCACAAACTGCAACTATGAATTCGGCGGCACTTACCGTTCCAATAATCTTCTTTGGTTCAGTTTGAGTTGTAGCC
>CAWURN010000007.1:0-4094 GCA_963924835.1 Candidatus Nanopelagicaceae bacterium
TACATTACAAAGAAGAACCGTCGTAACGATCCAGATCGTCTTGAACTTAAGAAGTTCTGTCCACGTTGCAAGCTTTCAACAACACACCGCGAGACTCGCTAATCCGATGTTGAATCCCGACTTAGTCGGGCGCACCTTTACGAGTGCCGATTCTGTAACAGTTACTAAAGAAGCAATTCAAAAATTTGCCGAAGTTATAGGCGAAAGTAATTTTGAAGTTGCCCCACCAACTTTCGCAATTTCTATCACACTTGAAAAATCTCAAGCCTTGCTACAAGACAGTGGTTTGGATTGGACCCGCGTAGTCCACGGCGACCAAAAATTTGAATTAAAGCGTCCAATAGTTGCCGGTGATGTTTTCCATTGCTCATCAACGATTGAAAGCGCTCGCAAAGTTGCTGGAAATGAAATAGTTTCAGTTCGATCCGATTTAAATTCTGGCTCAGAGTTAGTTGTTTCTACCTGGTCAACACTCGTGGTGCGAGCATGACGAAACTAGAAATTGGCCAAGAGTTAGCACCAAAAACATTTACCATCAATCGTAAATTGCTAATTGCATATGCGAGCGCCAGTGGCGATCAGAATCCCATTCACCAAGATGAAACCTTTGCAAAATCCGTTGGGTTGCCGGATGTAATAGCCCACGGCATGCTCACTATGGCGCTAGCCGGAAAATACCTTTCAGAGATATCTGGTAGCCAGAATGTTCTTGAATTTTCAGCCAAGTTTATAAAGCCAGTGGTAGTGCCAGCAGATGTAGATGTCGCTTTAATAGTTTCTGGCAAAGTAACCGAAGTGGCAAATGGCACGGCAAAGATTGAGCTTCTAGCAATGTGCAATGAAATTAAAGTATTGGGTGTTGCGAAAGGTCTAATTAAACTCTGATGAGCGTTCCATTTAAGGTTTACAATCGTATTGGTGACTTGCGCAAGTTAAGCACCAAGGAATTTAGCGCAACCATGCTTATCTACACCGATGGATTTATCAACGATGCGATAACTTCGATTCAGGCAATTAAATCTAATTCCGCTGAAGATATCGCAATTTATCTATTGATTTCCGGCACTCCAGAGCTAGGTGATGTTGCTTTATTGATTGATGAGCGAACATATATTGTGCAAATTACTGATGGGGTTGGCTGGGGCGAGGCGATGAATGCGCTAATGAAATTAGCGAATTCTGAATATGTAATAGTCATGGATCCTTCAACAATCCTTATTGGGGATGCAATTACTCCGACAATTTCAAAGTTATCGACGAAAGAATTTAGCGCAGTTGGTTGGCGCGGTGGCCTGGTCAATATTGAAGACGACTGGCGAAGCGTTGACGATAAAGGAGATGGCGAAGTCGATGTTCTCTTTAGCTATTTCTTAGGTTTAAACCGGGCACATGCACTTGAAGCAGGCGCTTTTAATATTCGAGCCATTTATTATCGCAATGCCGATATGGAATTTGGCTTAAAGCTCCGTCAAGCTCAGGGTCGACTCTGGCAGTTGGAACTACCATTAAAACAAGAAAGACATCACGGCTATCACGACACAGATCCAACGTATCGAGAAGAGCAATCAAAGAAGAACTATGACCGAATTCTGCAACGCTTCCGGGGCAAGACCGAAATATTGTCACCACGCAGGTAACCTTCTCATATGACTGCAAATGATTTATCAAACTTCACAACACTTGGTGTTGGTGGACCTGCAGCAAAAATCATTCATGCAAAAACTGAAGCCGAACTTATTTCTGCAGTAAAAGCTGCTGATGATTCAAAAACGCCACTACTAATTCTTGGTGGCGGCTCGAATGTCTTGATCAGTGACAATGGATTTGCGGGCACCGTAATAAGAGTAGAAACAGCTGGTAATTCTTTTGAAATCGATGCATGTAGTGGTGGAACGTTAACGGTAAGCGCTGGGGCAGATTGGGATGAATTCGTTGCATTCACAATTGAAAAAGGGTTAGCGAATCTGGAATCACTTAGTGGAATTCCAGGAACAGTTGGGGGATCGCCGATTCAAAACATCGGAGCCTATGGCCACGACGTTTCTGAAGTAATTGCTCGGGTACGAACTTATGATCGCAAATTGCAGGAAGTAAAAACTTTTACCGCGGGCGAGTGTAAATTTGGATACCGAAATTCTATTTTCAAAGCCGAAATGAATCGGTATGTAATTTTGGATGTAACTTTTCAACTGCGTATTGGTGAGGCATCTTTACCGATTGGGTATGCAGAATTAGCAAAAGAACTAGGTGTAGAAATTGGTGCCCGCGTTGCGATAACTAAAGTTCGGAGCGCGGTCTTAAAATTGCGAAGCGCAAAGGGAATGTTAATCAATGAAGGAATTCACTCAGCAGGCTCATTCTTTATGAATCCTATTTTGGATAAAGGCGCTGCAGAAAAATTGCCAAGCGATGCACCTAGATGGCCAATGCCTGACGGCAAAGTAAAAACTTCAGCAGCATGGTTGATGGAACATGCTGGCGTTAGTAAAGGCGATCAATTAGCTGGCGCACAGATTTCACCGAAACACGTTCTTGCGCTATCAAATTCCGGTGATGCAACCGCAAAGGATTTAATTGAATTAGCAAAAAGTGCTCAAGAAAAAGTTAGAGCGAAGTTTGGAATTGTTCTGCAATCAGAAGTGCAATTAGTGGGCTTGAGCCTTTAATCTATTTCTAAATTATTTAGCTTCTGCAAGCAGCTTTGCTACGCGGCCAATTCCTTCAACGATGTCATCATCACTGAGTGCATAAGAAAAACGAAGATAACCCGAAGGCCCAAATGCTTCACCAGGGACTGCAGCAACTTCAACTTCATCTAAAATAAGCGTTGCAAGTTCAGCCGAAGTTTGTGGCCGTTTACCGCGAATTTCTTTACCTAATACGCCCTTAACTGATGGATAAACATAGAAAGCACCAGTTGGCGTAGGGCAAGTTACCCCAGGAATTTTGTTTAAAAGATCAACGATTAATTTGCGCCGGCGATCAAATGCAACGCCCATTTCATGAACCGCAGTTAAGTCGCCAGTGACAGCAGCGATTGCTGCACACTGAGAAATATTAGAAACGTTTGAACTTAAGTGTGATTGTAGATTTGTAGCCGCTTTAATTACATCTTTAGGCCCAATCATCCAACCAACTCGCCATCCAGTCATTGCATAAGTCTTTGCAACGCCGTTAATAATTATTGTTTGATCTGCCATTTCTGGAACAAGTACTGGGAGACTTGGGGCAGTAGCACCGTCGTAAAGTAAGTGTTCGTAAATTTCATCCGAGATAACCCAGATGCCATGTGCGAGCGCCCATTGCCCAATCGCCTTTACCTGTTCTGCAGAATAAACCGAACCAGTTGGATTTGATGGCGAGCAGAACAACAACGCTTTAGTCTTCGGTGTTCTTGCCGCTTCGAGCTGATCAACTGTTACTAAATAATTTTGTGACTCATCTGCAAAAACTTCAACGGAGATTCCACCGGCAAGCTTGATGCATTCGGGATAAGTAGTCCAGAAAGGCGACGGCAAAATTACTTCATCACCTGGATCAATAATCGAAGCAAATGATTGGTAAACAGATTGCTTACCGCCATTAGTAACAAGAACTTGATCGGCAGTAATAACAAGATTTGAATCGCGCAAAGTTTTTGCAACTATTGCTTCACGCAGTTCTGGAAGTCCAGGTGTTGGTGTGTAGCGATGATTTGCTGGTTTAGATGCAGCATCTATTGCTGCTTTAACTATGTAATCAGGTGTTGGGAAATCTGGTTCACCGGCACCGAAGCCGATTACTGGACGACCAGCCGCTTTTAGTGCTTTTGCTTTTCCATCAACCGCCAAAGTGGCTGATTCAGCAATGGCTGCGATTCTGCGAGAAATTCTTGGTTTTGCGCTCATAGTTCCCATAGTGCGGAGTATGCCATTCCTCAGTTTTACTAACCCCCCCTTCACGCTCTACACTCCCCGTTCTGGCGCTTGCATTAGGTCATGCTGACGCATGTCTTCTTGACTTAAGTAACGCTCGAAGGGCAGTAGCTCAACTGGCCAGAGTTCCGGTCTCCAAAACCGGCGGTTGGGGGTTCAAGTCCCTCCTGCCCTGCAAGT
>CAWURN010000008.1:0-8248 GCA_963924835.1 Candidatus Nanopelagicaceae bacterium
CGTTTCAGCTTCAGCAGTTGGGCCGTAATTTAATTTATCTAACTTAGTTACGCCATCCACTAAGTTTGCGACTTCTTTTCCGAAATCTTTCTTTAGAGCCGCGAGTGAATACTTTGTATCTTCAACGGTGTCATGAAGCAGCGCTGCAATTATTGTTTCCAGATCTAACCCAATTTCCGCCAAGATTTCAGAGACCGCAAGTGGATGAGTTATATAAGGCTCCCCCGATTTTCGCAGTTGGCCTTCGTGTGCATCTGCCGCAATGTCGTATGCGCGTTCGAGTTCGGTAAGCGAGGTACCAGGATGATGCGAGATAAGTGACTTCGCTAAATCATCTAGAACCGGATTCATGGTTCTATCTTAACTAATTCGCTCTAACTAGAAGGTTATGCGAAAGATTAGCGACGCTTGCGCTTGGGTTGATTACGCGGTCCGCGTGCCCAAGAATTTTTTGTCTCTGATCCTGAATCTGTTGCGGCTACTGAACCCTTTGCTTCCGCGGTAACAGCGCCTGGAGCATGTTGTGCAACTCGCTTGGCAAGTGCGCGCATTGCTGGCTCACGTTCACGTAATTGAGCGAGGATTGGAGTTGCGATGAAAATTGAAGAATAAGTTCCAGTTGCAAGACCAACGAATAGAGCAAGTGAAAGATCTTTTAGTGTTCCAGCGCCAAGTAAGCCAGCACCAACAAAGAGGATTGATGCGACTGGTAGCAAAGCAATTATTGAGGTGTTGAAAGAGCGAACCAAGGTCTGGTTTACAGCCAGGTTAGCTGCGGCTGAATACGTAATCTTTCCAGTACTCGTAATTGATTTCGTATTTTCACGGACCTTATCGAATACAACAACGGTGTCATAGAGCGAGTAACCAAGAATCGTTAAGAATCCAATAACTGTCGCCGGAGTAACGTCGAAGCCAACTAGGGCGTAAATTCCAACGGTAATAACCACGTCATGGATTGTCGCAATAATCGCAGCGATAGCCATCTTTGATTCAAATGCAATCGTCAGGAAGAGCATTACAACAATAATGAAACCGATCAAACCATAAAGTGCTTTCTTGGTAATTTCCTTACCCCAAGACGGACCAATTATTTGAGTGTCAATGTCATCAACATTCACACCGAAGCTTTGTGCGAGTGACTCCTTAACTGTATTGAATGACTCAAGAGCACCAGTTTGAATGCGGATGCGATCATTGCCCACTTTCTGGACAACGCTCTCTCCACTTACACCAGCGGCTGCGATAGCAGCCCGGCCATCTTCAACAGTCGCTCCAGCTTTAGTAATAGAGAATTCAGAACCACCTTTAAATTCAATACCAAGATGTAGACCCTGCGTTCCTAGAACAATCGCAGAAAGGGCAATGACGACGCCAGATAGCGCATACCAACGACGGCGCTTGCCGATAAAATCAATTGAAGTTTCGCCGCGATATAGCCGGCCACCAATGCCTGAAAGTGTGCTCATCCGATTAACCCTTCAAGTTTCCTGTGACATCTGTTTTAATTTTCATTCCCAAACTCTTGGGTGAAAATCCTGACAATTTATGGCCGTTAGCAAAGAAATTAGATTTAGATATCAATGAAACTAAAGGATGAGTGAAAGCAAAAACAACAATGAGGTCGATTAAGGTTGTTAAGCCAAGTGTGAATGCGAATCCACGAACGCCACCAACTGCAAAGAAATAGAGAAGGGCTGCGGCAATTAGCGAAACCATGTCAGCAACGATGATTGTGTGACGGGCTTTAACCCAGCCAGTTTCTGCAGCAGAGCGAATTGAACGACCCTCGCGAACTTCATCTCACAGCCGTTCAAAATAGACGACGAACGAGTCAGCGGTAATACCAATCGCAACGATCGCACCAGCGATTCCGGCAAGAGTTAAGGTAAAGCCAAGCCATTCTCCGAGAAGTAAGAATGAGAGATAAGCGATTGCTGAGGCAACAAGAAGTGACGCAACAGTTACTAGACCCAAAGCTATGTAATACATTAATGAATAGAGGAATATGAGAAGGAATCCTAGAGCTCCAGCAAGTAAGCCTGCATGAAGTTGATCAGTGCCGAGTGTTGGTGAAACTTGCAAAACTTCACCTTGGTCGAAAGCCAGTGGTAATGCGCCGTACTTCAAAACGTTTGCCAAGTTAGATGCTTCCTCTTGGCTGAAACTTCCAGTGATTTGCGCACTTCCACCGTTGATTGCTTCATTAATTCTAGGTGCCGATACAACAAGGCCATCTAGAACAATTGCAACTTGATTTTGTGGAGCGGCTAAACCAGTTACCGATGATGTAAGTGCACCGAACTTTCTCGCACCCTCACCGTTGAAATCTAATGAAACATACCAACCGGCCGCGCCTTGTTGGTCAATGGCAGCAGTAGCTTTGGAAACCATGTTTCCCAAAACTTGTGCCGGAGCAAGAATATATTTTCCAGTGCCTCCGCGATCGCAAGCAACCACTGCGGCATCTGGCGATTCAGTATTCCCACCTTGCAAATTGGCTTTGATAGTGCAATCGAGCGCCGCAAAACGTGCACTCAAATCTGCAGTGACACCGCTTGGCAGCGTTGCTGAATTTGGATCTCCTGTAACTGAAGCTGCATTTGGTGCACCTTCTACCAAAACTTGACGGAAACGAAGTTCTGCCGTCTGTCCAACGAGTTCAACAATTTTCTCTCCAGTTTCACCTGGAACTGAAATTACTATTTGGCGATTAGTTCCTGAACCTTGCGCAGCAACTTCGCTCTCGGCAACTCCAAGTGAGTTAACACGTTGTCTAATAATTTCAACTGCCTGTGAAATAGCCTCAGGCGTAACCTTTGCTCCTTCAGTCGCACGTGGTGTGAGTGTGACGCTCGTTCCACCTCGAAGATCAAGGCCTAATTTAATTTTTGTTGCACCTTGAAATACTGCAATTGCGCTAAAGGCAATAAGTGCTGCGGCAAGAATCGCAATTGACTTTGCGGATTTACCTGAAGATTTAGCGCTCTTTGTGCTGTTAGCACTCGCGCTTGGACTCTGGGAATTATTAGTGGCGGACATGAGGCGCAAGTCTAGGCATCAGAGGCTGGTGTGTCGAAAAAATCGAGCTGGTTCGTTGAACTTATCGGAGCTTTTAGGCCCAGATGTTCGAATCCCGCAGGCGTAGCAATGCGGCCACGGGGGGTTCGTGAGATAAATCCCATTCGAACGAGAAAAGGTTCAGCTAAAGACTCAATAGTTTCGACTTCTTCGCCAATCGCCATCGCCAAGGTAGAAATTCCTACTGGTCCACCATTAAATCGTTTTACCAACGTTTCGAGAACTCCTAGGTCCAATCTATCAAGGCCGATTTCGTCAACTTCATACATTTCCAGTGCGGCTCTGGCCTCTTTAATTCCGACCTTGCCATTTGAATGCACTTGCGCATAGTCGCGAACTCGTCGCAGTAAGCGATTGGCAACACGTGGCGTTCCTCTAGATCGGGAACCAAGTTCGGCAATTGCTTCTTCACTTATTTCAATCCCCATCAGACTTGCACTTCTTTTAACAATTACTGAAAGTTCTAAGTTTTCATAAAAATCTAGTTGCGCAGTAAATCCAAAGCGATCACGCAACGGGCTCGGCAATAAACCTGCACGTGTTGTTGCCCCAACCAAAGTGAAGTGTGGAAGTTCGAGCGGAATTGCTGTGGCTCCCGCTCCTTTTCCGACAATCACATCAACCCGAAAATCTTCCATCGCTAAATATAAAAGTTCTTCTGCGGGGCGAGACATTCGATGAATTTCATCCAAAAACAAAATTTCACCTTCGACGAGTGATGAAAGTATCGAGGCCAAATCGCCAGCATGTTGAATTGCTGGTCCACTTGTTATCCGAATAGGCGCATTCATTTCTGAGGCAATAATCAATGCAAGAGTTGTCTTACCTAATCCAGGCGGCCCCGAAAGCAGAACGTGATCTGCTGGTGAATTTCGATTTCTTGCAGCCGATAGCAAGAGATCTAATTGGTTTGCTACCCGCTTTTGTCCAACAAATTCCCGAAGCGTTTTTGGGCGCAGTGCTAGCTCTTGAGTTCGCTCGAAATCATCTGATTGCGAATCCATAACTCTTGTCTCATCACTCATTTCTAATTACGCCCGCGGTTTTGTAGCGCTAATTTCAAAAGCTGTGAAATATCTGTCTCATCAATTTTTGAGCCAAGATCTGTGGCTACTGAATCAATAGTTGTCTCTGCATCTCGAGCCGTAAAGCCGAGCCCAATCAATGCGCTTTGTAATTGAGTCCGCCAATGTGATTTTGTACCTTTGCCAGTACCTGTTGTCCGAATTACATCGTTAACTTTCTCTTTCAATTCTAGAACTGTCCGCTGCGCACCTTTCTTCCCCAAACCTGGAATGCGTTCAAGAGCTGCAGAATTCTCACTCGCGATAGCACTTGCTAATTCTTCAGGCTCATAAATCGAAAGTGCGGATTGCGCAACTTTTGGACCGATGCCGCTAACTGTCTGCAACAGATCAAAGAAATCTCGAGAATCAGCGCGGTCAAATCCAAAGAGAGTTAGTGAATCTTCGCGAACTACCAAGGTTGTGAAAATTTCGGCATGCGTTCCTACAATTAGTGACGCTGCAAACCTTGCCGGCAGCGCAACTTGTAGCCCGACACCACCTACTTCAATGACAGCCGAATTTAGAGTCGTCGCTTTCACAACTCCTGAAACTGAGGCAATCATTTTTTCGCCACCTTTTTCAATCGCGCCTTCTCTTTTGCAACAGCCATTTCGATTCGTGCATTTCCAGAACCTCGCCAATGATGACAGATGGCCAGAGCTAAAGCATCGGTGCTATCGACGGGTTTCGGTATTTCTTTGAGGGAAAGCAACTTCTGCACCATAAGTGCAACTTGTTTCTTATCGGCCCGTCCCGATCCAGTAACTGCAGCTTTCACTTCGGTTGGCGTATGCATTGCAACAGGAATTCCTGACCGTGCCGCAATTAAAAGCGCAACTCCAGCAGCCTGCCCAGTCGACATTGCGGTGCGAATATTCAATTGTGAAAAGACTCTTTCGACGGCAATCACATCAGGTTTAAATTCTTTAATCCAAACCAATAATTGCTTCTCGAGTTCTAACAATCTGTGTGCGAGTTCCATATCTGTTGGAGTTTGAATTACGCCAACCCCAACCATAATTAATTTTTGGGCAGTTCCATTTTCAACAATTCCAAGGCCGCATCTTGTTAAACCTGGATCGACCCCGAGAACGCGCATATTAAAGGCTAGCCATTACCTCATCTGATACATCGAAGTTTCCAAAGACGTTCTGCACGTCATCCAACTCTTCGATGGCATCAATCAGAGCAAAAACTTTCGCTGCACCATCGGCATCTAGTGGCACGGATACCGAAGGAAGGAATGATGTATCCGCAGACTCATAATCGATTCCAGCGCTCTGAAGTGCAGTTCGAACTGCGACGAGATCACTTGGTTCGCTCACGATTTCGAATGATTCACCGAGATCTGTCACATCTTCAGCGCCGGCATCCAATACGTGCTCCAAGATTTTATCTTCGGTAATACCAGAAGCCTTTGTAACTAGAACTACCCCTTTGCGATTGAACATGTAAGAAACGGATCCAGGGTCGGCCATTGAGCCACCGTTGCGAGTCACAGCTACGCGAACTTCAGAAGCCGCACGATTGCGATTGTCAGATAAACATTCAATCATTAAGGCCACACCGTTTGGACCGTAACCTTCATACATAATTGTCTGCCAATCGGCACCACCAGATTCCAGACCTGCGCCCCGTTTTACTGCGCGTTCAATGTTGTCCGCTGGCATCGAATTCTTTTTGGCTTTCGCGATCGCATCAAATAGCGTCGGGTTTCCTGTTATGTCCGCGCCACCGTTACGAGCAGCAACTTCAATTCCTTTAATCAACTTTGCAAAGTTCTTCGCACGCCGAGAATCAATCACGGCTTTCTTGTGCTTAGTCGTTGCCCACTTGGAATGGCCTGACACGGTAAAACCTCCTATGAATCAATAGCGGCAGTTTATCTTGAATTATTTTTTGCAAACAGTTTCTAGGAAGTATCTATGAACGCGATTATCGCCTGTTAATTCTGGGTGAAACGCTGTTGCCAATACGCTCCCCTGTCTGACTGCAACTGGGTGGCTTTTACCTGCCACATCTATGCTGGCCAGGATCTCGACAGTTGCTGCATGCGATTCCACCCACGGTGCCCTAATGAAAACGCCTCTTATTGATACACCTGAAATCGGCTTAAAATTTAGGTCGACTTCAAATGATTCGGTCTGCCGTCCAAATGCGTTTCGACGAACTTCCATGTCGATCCCGCCAAAAGTATCTTGTCCTGATGCTGGATCAATAATTTTTTTCGCTACCAAAATCATTCCGGCACAAGAACCATATGTTGGCATCCCGTCAGCTATCCGTTTAGATATCAAATCAAAGAGGCCAAAGGCTTTCGCCAACTTGCTGATAGTTGTCGATTCTCCGCCAGGAATTATTAGTGCATCTATTTCTGCAATCTCAGCGGCAGTTTTTACTAATTTACCTGTAACTCCACAGTCACCAAGTGCAAATAGATGTTCCCGAAAATCACCTTGGAGCGCTAATACTCCAACGTTCATTCCTACCAGCCCCGTTCGGCCAATCGATGTGGAACAGGAATATCAGCAACATTGATTCCAACCATTGCTTCACCTAAACCACGAGATGCCTCTGCCACAACTTTTGGATCTGTATAGAAAGTAGTTGCCTTAACACATGCTGCTGCACGCTTTGCTGCGTCACCTGATTTGAAAATTCCAGAACCAATAAATACGCCATCGGCGCCAAGTTGCATCATCATTGCGGCATCAGCTGGAGTTGCAATTCCACCCGCAGTAAAGAGAACTACCGGAAGTTTTCCAGTTTCAGCAACTTCTTTGACTAGCGCGTACGGCGCTTGTAATTCTTTTGCTGCTACATAAAGTTCATCTTCACGCAACGATGATAGCCGTCTAATTTCGCCACCAATTTTGCGCATATGTGTTGTTGCATTTGAAACATCACCGGTTCCTGCTTCACCCTTCGAACGAATCATTGCTGCACCCTCGCTAATGCGTCGGAGCGCTTCGCCAAGATTAGTTGCACCGCAAACAAATGGAATCGTAAAATTCCACTTATCAATATGGTGTTCGTAATCGGCAGGAGTTAATACTTCTGATTCATCTATGTAATCAACGTTTAAAGTCTGCAAAATTTGTGCCTCAGCAAAGTGACCAATACGAACTTTTGCCATAACCGGAATTGAAACAGCTGCCTGAATTTTCTCAATCATGTCAGGATCAGACATTCGAGATACGCCACCTTGAGCGCGGATATCTGCAGGTACTCGTTCCAGAGCCATCACTGCTACTGCGCCAGAATCTTCAGCAATCTTCGCTTGTTCAACATTTACAACATCCATAATGACGCCGCCTTTAAGCATTTCAGCCATGCCGCGTTTTACTCGTGCGCCACCAACTTGAGCATCATTTGCCTTAGACATCATTTACTCCCTTAATTCTCATCGCCAATTTAGCGTTGATTTTCAATTAAATAAGAGGTTCAGTCTACTTTGACTTCTTCGGGCTCGCACTCGGAGAAGGGGCAGGATATGTGAAATCTGGCTCACCATCCGTGAGTGCAATCCAGATCTGACCATCTGCAAAATTGGCCACAGCCCCATCCGAGAGCGTCCAAATCGTTCCTACCTCAGCGCTAGGCCGTTGCCATTTTATTGCAACCACTTTTCCATCACGCAATAAATAACCAGTTCCGGATCCAACGGTATTGCTTAATGGAGTAACTCCACCAACCTTGTCTCGATAAATCGAATTAGTAATAGCCACTTTTTGAATCACGAAATTTTTCGGTCCCAGCTGGCGACCATTCGAATCAAGATTTGGTTTGCCATTGAAAGTTGTGAGCCAGCGCTTCTCACTGGTTGACCAAGTTAGAGAATATTTTGCTGCCGGCCACTTGACGCTGGCTGACGTTAATTTCTTGGCAAGTTTGCTCACTTCTCCAAACTGCCAACCGATAGATTTCACGATATCGATTTTCTTACCTTCAACATCAATAGTCTTCTTCAAAAGTGCATTTGCATCGAGCATCATGTTGGTTGGTGAATACCGAGTCGAATCAGTCTGGTAAATCGATGGTGGATTTCGCTCCCCACTGATGTTTTCAAGGTTTGCCGCTTCAATTACCGGGCGCAACTT
>CAWURN010000009.1:0-3788 GCA_963924835.1 Candidatus Nanopelagicaceae bacterium
TTTTACCTTTGGTTCACAAATAAACGCCTGGGCAATGTTCTTCCAGAAGATAACGTCACGGCTGAAATTTCAGATTCTGCTGGTGAACTTGGTTTCTATTCACCACACTCATGGTGGCCACTTCCGCTGGCCTTCTGCATGATTCTTGCTGGTCTAGGTTTGCTTATTGGTTGGTGGCTAACTCTTATCGCTGTGGGCGGATTGCTTATAAGTATTCTTGGTTTCGTTCTTGAATACGAGAAGCCTTCAGCAAGTGCGCACTAACTAAAATCAGAACTATTGCAAGTGGCAAGGTAATTAGAACTCCTAAGAGCGTTCCATTTAGATCCTGACCGAGTTCTGCAAGATTTGCAAAAAGCATAGAGACGGATAACCCAATTGTTCCAAGGGTTCCGACAATAAATAAATCCTTTTTAGCAATAACCGAATGCCCCATGGTTTTCATTGCGATAACTCCAAAGAGCCAGATACCCAGCGGCTTTCCAATTAGACGAGCAACAATTAAACCGACGACGATTGGGCTGAACAGTAATTCTGAGGTAATTTTCCAGGGGATCCACAAAGTTGTGATTATGAAAGCGGGGATTACGAAATAATTTATTACTGGAGTTAGTTTTTTTACCAACCATTCAGATTCTTTATGGTTGATTAAAAGCCCCAAAAGAACTCCGATTACCGTTGGGTGGATGCCGCTCTCCTTGAATACACCCCAAGTTATGAGTCCAATAATCAGAGCAACAAAAGGGAATTTTGGAGCGGTTTTCCAGAATATAACTAGCAGAAAAGCACTTATAAGAATTCTTGGAACATCAATATCGTGATTATAAACAACGGCAACCACGATGATTGATCCAATATCGTCCGCGATGGCAAGGGCTAAGAGAAATCCGCGAATTCGATTAGACACACTTCTTGCAAGTAACGAGAGCGCAAGTAGTGCAAGGGGTAAATCTGTTGCCATTGGAACGCCCCAAGCAGATTCTGGAGCTGAGCTATTTCTTGCAATCAAATAATAGATAAGCGCTGGTGCGATCATTCCACCGATTGCAGCGGAGAAAGGAATGAGAAAAGAGAACCGCTTTCTAAACGCCCCATCTAATATTTCAGCGCGCAGTTCGATTCCAGCAAGAAAGAAGAATAAAACCAGAGGTCCAGTTGTTATCCACTCTCTAGCAATCTCCATGAACTCCATTAATTCCATGGCGATAATCTAACTCAAAACTAGTGGTGGCCGCCTTCGAGCGCTTTTGCTTCGCTCTCGGTTGGTGCAGGAACTTGTTCAACATGAGCCTGACTAAATCTGGCACGAATTTTGCCCTTAATGCCCTGCGGATTTAGTACGCCATTTGCATCAGTGACAGGAAGAATAAGTGCTCTAGGTTGTTGATGTTGAGTAAGCGTAAATTTTTGTGCTGGTGTTAGCTCTTCATGAACTTCAACGAATTCACCATGAGGAAGCATTATCAAGCGGCCAGTTTCGCGCCCGTGTAAAACCTTTTCGCGATCTGCGCGCTGCAATGAGAGACAGATTCGTTTAGTAATTACAAAGACCAGTGGAGGAATAACAATCACGCCAATACGAGTGAACCACATGATTTGATTAATCGTTAGATGGAAGTTGGTTGCGATGATGTCGTTACCACCATTAATTAACACGACCAAGATAAAGGAGAGTGACATCGCACCGATTGCAGTGCGGTTTGGATTATTTCGTGGTCGATCAAGCAAATGATGTTCGCTCTTATCGCCAGTCATCCAAGATTCGATGAATGGGTATAGCGCCATCAAGGTAAAGAGAATCCCGGGAATTATCAATCCGGGAATTAAAATATTCCAAGAAATTGTGTAACCAAAGATGTAACTCTCAATTGGGGGAGCCATGCGAACTAGACCATCGAGCCAACCCATATAAAAGTCGGGCTGCGAACCGGCAGAGATCTGCCCTGGGTTGTAGGGGCCATAGAGCCAAATGGGGTTGATGGATGCGACTGCACCGAGTAAGGCCGTAACACCGAAAACAATAAAGAAGAAGCCGCCAGCTTTTGCCATATAAACCGGCATTAGTGGATAGCCAACAACATTTTTCTCAGTGCGGCCTGGGCCCGGATATTGGGTGTGCTTCTGATACCAAACCAACATCAAGTGGATTGTGATGAGCGCCAAGAACATTCCTGGAAGCAATAGAACGTGAACCGTATAAATTCTAGGAATAAATGCTTCGCCAGGAAATGCACCACCAAATGCAAAGAACGCTAAATAAGAACCTACAACAGGGAGCGCTTGAATAATTGCTTCAGCAATTCGAATTCCAGTTCCGGAAAGTAGATCATCTGGAAGTGAGTAGCCAAGGAATCCTTCAACAATTCCGAGTGTTACAAGACCGACTCCAATTAACCAGTTCGCTTCGCGAGGCTTACGGAATGCACCAGTAAAGAAGACGCGCATTAAGTGCGCAATCATTCCAGCCATGAAAAGTAGCGCTGCCCAGTGATGAATCTGGCGCATCAATAAGCCACCGCGAACATCGAATGAGATATGAAGAGTAGAGGCATATGCAGCAGACATCTTTATATCTTTAAGTGGTTCGTAACTTCCTTCGTAAACAACTTCTCGTTGTGAAGGATCGAACCAGAAAGTTAAGAATGTTCCAGATAGTAACAAGATAATAAATGAGTAAAGAACAATCTCACCCAACATAAATGACCAGTGGTCTGGGAAGACCTTGGTTAAATTCTTTCGAAGCCACTTCGCAGCCCCGGTGCGATCATCTACATAACTCGCAACATTGCCGCCGATACGTTCTGCTTTTTTCATGATGAGCGCTCCCAGTAGCTAGGTCCGACAGGTTCGTTAAATGGTTGTTGTGCAACTAAGTAGCCTTCAGCATCAACTGTAATTGCAAGTTGTGGAAGTGGTCTTGCTGAAGGGCCAAAAATAACTTTGGCGGCGCGAGTAACATCGAATGTTGATTGATGGCACGGACAGAGCAAGTGTTTAGTCTGTTGTTCATAAAGCGCAACCGCGCATCCCATGTGGGAGCAAATTTTTGAGAAAGCAATAATTCCGTCATGCGTCCAAGAGAGACGCTCTGGGTTGAGTTGGAATTCAGAAGGGCGCAGGCGGATTAACAGAACTGCATCTTTGGCTATGTCATAAAGGTGTCGAACTTTTCCTGGCTCTAATTCGGGAAGCACTTGTGCAACAGCACCAACTTCTAAATCTTCCGGACGAATTGGTCTATCACCTGGATCTGTAACTAAACGAGTTCCAGTTTTCCAAGAAGTTTTTTCAAGTTCTTTTCCTGGAAGTGGGCCTAAATCACGGAGCAAAACGATCGGAGTTAGAGCCGAGACACCAAGTGCTAAACCAAGTGTGCGCTTGATTAAAGAGCGACGCCCTAAGCCTGCTGCACCTGCTTGTTCTTTTACAGTTCTAACGAAATCCTCACGATCTTCATCAGGTGAACGAAATTCATGTCGCTCTGCAATTACTTCGGTATCGGGCATCAGTGTTTTCGCCCAGTGGGCCATACCTAAACCGATAAATAAAAGTGAAAAGGCCATACCAAGACCGAGAAACAATTGGTGAGCATTTGTGCTTCCCATTATTGGAAGGAAGAAAAATATGTCGTCCTTAATAAATATATAAGCGTAAATTGCTAAGAAGGTTGAAAGGGCAGAAAGCACAAAGAGAATCGAAACTTGTCGTTCTGCGCGATCCGCTGCCTTTGGGTCGACATCGCTTTTGCGGTGGACATGTTCTGGCAAACCTGGATCTTGGAACTTTTG
>CAWURN010000010.1:0-2822 GCA_963924835.1 Candidatus Nanopelagicaceae bacterium
AGATTACCTTATTAAGTCGTGCACTTACTAATTCCTAATTCGGGCTCCATTTTTGCGGACTTCAGCAATATTGGTTGCACCCGAAAGCGCCATTCCATTTTCAAATTCTCTGCGCATAATTTCAATCACTTGCTCTACACCCGCTTCACCATTGGCCATAGCGCCATATAGATAGGCACGACCGATGAATACTGCTTTTGCACCAAGTGCGATTGCACCAAGTGCGTCAAGGCCCGACATGATTCCGCCATCGATATAAATCTCAACTTTATTTCCCACGGCTTTAACAACTTCAGGGAGAATTTCTAGTGGAACTGGACCACGATCGAATTGGCGACCTCCGTGATTGGAGAGAATGATTCCTTGAACACCAAGTTTTGCTACGGCCTTTGCGTCCTCTACGCTTTGGATTCCTTTGATAATTATTGGGCCTTTCCAAACTGAACGCAGCCAAGTTATATCTTTCATGGTTGTGGCTGGATCAAAGATTAATCCTGCAAGTTCTGATAGTGGTTTATCCCAACCTCTGAAGGCAGCGAATTCTAATTTTCCGGTAGTAAATAAATTTAGCCACCAAATAGGTTTGCGAGCAATTGCGAAAACTGTATTGATTCTGATTTTAGGTGGAACCGTTAGACCATTTCGATTGTCTCTATATCGAAGACCTACGACTGGAGTATCAACCGTTAAAACTAGCGCTTCGAATCCATTATCTTTTGCCTGCTTAATAACTGCCAAGCTATCACTGCGATTTTTCATAATATAAAGCTGGAACCAGCGTCTGGAATTTGGAACGGCTACTGCAAGTTCTTCAGGTGAAGTTGTTCCCATGGTTGATAAGGCATAAATCAAATTCTTATTGCTGGCTACATTTGCGATTGCTGGTTCACCAACATGATGCATTAAGCGGGTATATCCAGTTGGAGCAAAGCAGATTGGGATATCTACAACTTTGCCTAATATCTTTTCGCTGGTGTCAACCTTGGAAACATCACGCAAGACTCTTGAATTAATTTCGATTCTGGAATATGCCGCGCGGCTTCTGGAATACGCAATCTCATCGACTGCGCCTCCTTCGACATAATCAAAGACAACTTTAGGGGTGCGTTTTCTTGCAATATTGGCCAAGTCGTCGACGCTTTGTGCTTGAAGTAATTGCCCTGTATATGGGTTTAGCGAAGGGATAGACCAATCAATCAGCGACCAAAAATATGGGAGGCTCGGGAATTTACGAGTGCTCCGAATCATGAGCACAATTTACCCTACAATTGCGCTCAGTAGAATATGTAAATTCTAGAAATTCGCTTATTGATAAAGGGGTCTTTAAATTGGCTGATTCAAGTTTCGATATCGTCTCTGAAGTTGATCATATGGAAGTTGAAAATGCTTTCAATCAAGCCGATCGCGAAATTGCAACACGCTTTGACTTCAAAAATACAGATAGCAAGATTGAAAAGTCTGGCGAGAAGTTTCTAATTGAAGGTCAGTCCGAAGAGAAGGCTAAGGCCGTTCTAGAAGTATTCAAGGACAAGTTAATTAAGCGCCAGGTATCTTTGAAGCATCTGGAGTCAACTGATCCAGAGCTAAGTGGAAAGATTTACAAGATTAGCTGCACATTGAAAGAAGGAATCTCTACCGAAAATGCCAAGAAGTTGGCAAAGATTATTCGCGATGAAGGTCCAAAATCTGTGAAGACTCAGATTCAAGGAGAAACCCTTCGAGTCACCAGTAAGTCTCGTGATGATTTGCAGGACACAATGGCGCTAGTTAAGGAACAGAAGTTAGATTTTGCAGTTCAATTTACGAATTATCGCTAATAGATGAGTAAAACTCGTCTCGGTTTTATTTACGGCTTTACCTCTTACACGCTTTGGGGTTTATTTCCGCTCTATTGGCCACTTCTAAAACCAGCAACACCTTTGGAAATGGTTTCACACCGATCTGTTTGGTCGCTTGTTATATGCGTAATCGCACTCGCTGTTGGACACCAACTTAGATCAACTTTTGCCTTAATGCTCTCCCCTGGAGTTTTTTGGAAATTTGTATTAGCCGCTGGCTTTATTTCAGTTAATTGGCTTACATATATCTGGGCCGTAAATAATGAGCAGATAGTTGAAGCATCACTCGGTTATTACATGCAGCCAATTCTTCTAGTTCTTATGGGAATCCTAGCCTTCAAAGAAGAGATGAGAAAGATTCAATGGGTTTCATTTATCGTTGCAACAATTGGCGTAATTATTTTAACTATTGATTATGGGCGTCCACCTTGGATCTCATTTGCGCTTGCCTTCTCATGGAGCTCTTATAGTTTCGTAAAGAAGAAGATTAATTTAGGTTCGCTACAAGGGCTTGCAATTGAAACCTTAATCTCTTCCGTCTTCTACGGCAGCTATCTACTTTGGATTGGCGAGAAAGGCGAAGGGCAATTTGGTAATGGTTTTGGCCTAACCGCACTTTTGATTGGCGCTGGAGCAGTTACTGCAATTCCACTGCTTCTCTTCAATGGTGCAACAACCAGAATTCCGTTTACGATGATTGGGTTACTGCAATACCTAACTCCAACGATTCAATTTATGCTCGCTGTGTTCCTGCGTCATGAACCCATGCCAAATGCAAGATGGATCGGCTTTGTGTTTATTTGGGTAGCGCTGATAACTCTTGGTTATGACTTAATTAAATCAGGAAGTACGCGAGATAACCGCTTGGCTCAGCCCGACTAAAGCCGCTTTTGCTGAACCTTCTGGAAGTATTTCTAAATGTTTCTGGGCTGATCTTCCGTAACTCGCAACCAATTCACGTGATTTAATTAATGCGCTGTGGTT
>CAWURN010000011.1:0-7721 GCA_963924835.1 Candidatus Nanopelagicaceae bacterium
ACCTGTTGCGTTAGATAGAACTTCAGCAATTAGCTCTTCGGTAACTTCTGAAACCACATCAAGGTCGCCAGCTTTCCAAGTCTTCTCGGCATCACTCTTCTCGGCAATTAAAGTCTTCTCTTTATCGCGGAAACTTGCTGCGCCTTCGAAATCCTGTGAATCAATCGCAGATTCTTTTGCTTTACGAGCTTCAGCAATTTTGTCATCAAATGCGCGAAGTTCTGGTGGCGCAGTCATACGACGGATTCGAAGCCTTGAACCAGCTTCATCAATTAAATCAATCGCCTTATCTGGCAAGAAACGATCTGAAATATAGCGATCTGCCATTTGGGCAGCGCCTACTAGCGCTCCATCTGTAATTGAAACTTTGTGGTGTGATTCGTAACGATCGCGAAGGCCCTTAAGAATTTCAATTGTGTGTTCAACAGTTGGTTCAGCAACTTGAATTGGTTGGAAGCGACGCTCTAGCGCTGCATCCTTCTCGAAGTGTTTACGGTATTCATCAAGAGTTGTTGCGCCGACTGTCTGTAATTCGCCGCGGGCAAGCATTGGTTTCAGGATGCTTGCGGCATCAATTGCACCTTCTGCAGCGCCAGCACCAACAAGTGTGTGAATCTCATCTATGAAAAGGATGATGTCGCCACGGGTGCGAATCTCTTTTAGAACTTTCTTTAGGCGCTCTTCGAAATCTCCACGGTAGCGACTTCCCGCTACAAGAGCACCAAGATCTAGAGAATAGACCTGCTTATCTTTTAGAGTTTCTGGAACGTCGCCTGAAATAATTGATTGCGCTAATCCTTCAACGATTGCAGTCTTACCAACACCAGGTTCACCAATTAGAACTGGATTGTTCTTAGTACGACGAGAAAGAACTTGCATTACGCGTTCAATTTCCTTATCGCGACCAATTACCGGATCAAGTTTTCCTTCGCGTGCTGCTTGTGTGAGATTGCGACCAAATTGATCAAGAACTAAAGATGTTGATGGAGTGCCTTCTGCTGGTCCCCCTGATGTTGCTGCTTCTTTTCCTTGATATCCAGAGAGAAGTGAAATTACTTGGGTGCGAACTCGATTTAAATCTGCACCTAATTTTACTAATACTTGTGCGGCTACGCCTTCACCTTCGCGAATTAAACCAAGAAGAATGTGTTCGGTGCCGATGTAATTGTGACCAAGTTGTAAGGCTTCACGTAGTGAGAGCTCGAGAACTTTTTTCGCACGTGGTGTAAATGGAATATGGCCAGAAGGTGCTTGTTGACCCTGCCCGATAATTTCTTCAACTTGTGAGCGAACCGCTTCAAGTGAAATGCCCAACGCTTCAAGTGCCTTGGCTGCTACGCCTTCGCCTTCGTGAATTAAGCCAAGGAGAATATGTTCGGTGCCGATGTAATTATGGTTGAGCATGCGTGCCTCTTCTTGGGCCAGCACGACAACACGTCGGGCTCGATCAGTAAAGCGCTCGAACATCGGTTCCGCCTTTCAGATTGTTACCTGCTTCTTAAATTAATAGTCCAACTCTAATGCGAAGGTCTGTAATGAGGCTAACCGAATATTGCCCCTATTTATGCCCGAAAAACTGAGAATTGCCACAATATTTAGTGGTTTTTTGGTGGCTAATCTGGCTTTTAAAGGGTCAGGAGCATCCGGGTGTTACCCAGGGTATTTGGCTTGACGCTTTCCAGATCCAAGAATTCTGCAATTCCGCTGTCATACGAATGCAAGAGTTCGCTATAAACATCGGGCGAGACGGGAGTTCCTTGGATTTCTATAAAGCCATGTCTTCCAAAGAATTCGGTTTCAAATGTCAGACAGAAAATTCTTTTCACTCCAAGTTCGGCTGCTCTCTTGATTAACACTTCAAGAATTCCATGGCCGACACCTTGGCCACGAAGACTTTGATCGACTGCAACAGAGCGTACTTCCGCTAAGTCTTCCCACAGAACGTGAACCGCACCGCAGCCAACAATTTGTCCAGAAATTTCGGCAACGGTAAATTCTTGAACACTTTCATAAAGCGTTACGGTTTCTTTTGTAAGAAGTCTGCGACCAGCTGCATACTCGTCGATGATTGCACGAATACCTTTAATATCCGAAGTTCGTGCCGGGCGAATTACTGTGGACATCGATTAAGACTCTTCTGGCTTAACTAATGGGAAGAGAATTGTTTCGCGAATTCCAAGACCAGTTAACGCCATCAATAATCGATCGACTCCCATTCCCATGCCCCCCATCGGTGGCATTGCATATTCCATTGCACGTAAAAAATCTTCATCTATCTGCATTGCTTCAAGATCACCCTTAGAACCAAGTGCGGCTTGTTCGATTAAGCGTTCACGTTGAATTACCGGATCAATTAGCTCTGAATAACCAGTTGCAAGTTCGAAACCATCAATATACAAATCCCACTTTTCAGCAATCCCTGGCACTTCGCGGTGAGCACGAACTAGCGGTGAAGTATCAATCGGATAACCCTTAACAAAAATCGGCCCAACTAATTTATCGGCCGAGACATGTTCAAAAATTTCTTCCGCTAACTTTCCAGTAATCCACTTTGGATCTATTTTCATACCTAGTTTTTCAGCGATTTTTACTAGTTCTGTCCGTGGTGTAAGCGCTGTTACTTCTTGGCCAACGCCTTTTGAAAGCAAATCAAATAACGATGCTTCTTCCCAGTTTCCACCGAGATCTACTTCTCTGCCATCGTGATGTGTGACTACGTGGCTACCTGAAGTTGCAAGTGCTGCATCTTGGACAAGTTGACGAGTTAACGCTGCAATTGAATTCCAATCACCATAAGCCTCATAACTTTCAATCATCGCAAACTCTGGTGAATGACTTGAGTCGGCTCCTTCATTTCTAAAGTTACGGTTTATCTCAAAGACTCTTTCAATGCCACCAACTACGCATCGCTTAAGAAAAAGTTCTGGCGCAATTCGAAGGAAGAGTTCCATGTCGTAGGCATTGCTTAATGTTTTAAATGGTCGAGCGGTTGCGCCGCCATGCATAACTTGAAGCATCGGTGTTTCAACTTCAACGAAGCCGCGGCCATGAAAAGTTTCACGAAGCGCGCGCATGACATTGGGACGCAATCTCGCATTTGTTCGAGCTTCAGGACGAACAATTAAATCTACATATCGCATCCGAACTCTGGTCTCTTCAGAGAGTGGCTTATGTTCTACCGGAAGTGGGCGAAGTGACTTAGAGGCCATTCGCCAACTTGAAGCAAGAATTGAGAGCTCGCCACGTTTTGAAGTTATTACTTCACCAGTGACGCTAACCAGATCGCCTAAGTCAACATCTGATTTCCAAAGGTTTAACACTTCCTCGCCAACTTTATCAAGTGAGAACATCGCTTGGATTTCTGTTCCATCACCTTCGCGAACAGTGGCAAAACATAATTTTCCGGTATCCCTCTTAAATATGATGCGCCCGGCGATGCTTTCAGTAATTCCGGTTGCAACGTCAATTGCTAAATCTTTATGTATTTCGCGAATCTCTTTAATACTTTTAGTTCGCGGAACTTCTACTGGATATGGCTCAGTTCCACGCTCAATGATCGCGGCGCGTTTTTCTCTACGTATCCGCAGCTGTTCTGGCAGATCATCTGCTTCTGCAACTGGCGGATTTTGAGAGTTAATTTTTTCGCTCATAAGGTGAGTAAGTCTAGCGTTTGCGTGGGTTAAGAATTGCGTTCATGAACTAATCGAAGTCCGATTAGGGTCAAATCTGGCTCATGGAAATCAATAGTTTCACTGACGCCTATAACTAGCGGCGCCAAACCACCAGTTGCAATAACGCTTACTTCACCAGAGTCTGGATAAAGTTTTATTAGTTCATCAGTAATGCGATTTACCAGGCCATCAACTTGCCCTGCGAAACCATAAATTGTTCCGGATTGAAGTGCTTCAACAGTATTTTTGCCAATAACATTTCTCGGAGTTACTAATTCCACACGACGCAATTGCGCGGCGCGCGCTGCAAGTGCTTCAACTGAAATTTCAATTCCTGCTGCAAGAGCGCCCCCAAGAAATTCGCCCTTTGGTGACACCACATCAAGATTGGTAGAAGTTCCAAAATCAACGACGATACATGGACCGTTTTCACCATAAAGTTCATGTGCCGCCAAAGTATTAACAATTCTATCGGCGCCAATTTCTTTTGGATTATCAACTTGAAGTGGAACACCAGTTTTTGTGCCTGGTTCAACAATTGTGGTCTGAAGATCTGGATAAAAAGTTGTGATCATTGTTCGCAGTTCTCGAAGCGTTGCTGGGACGGTGGAACAGATTGCAAGTGCGGTAATTTCAAAGCCTTCGACAAGTGCGGAGTAACGGATCCATAATTCATCTGAAGTGTCTCTGGGGTCAGTCTTCACTCGCCAACTTCGAATTAACGCTTTCTCTTCGAATACTCCTAGAACCGTATTCGTATTTCCAACATCGATTGCAAGCAACATAATTACTCCATTCTCAGATCTAAACCGATATCCAGAACTGGTGCGGAATGCGTAAGTGCACCAACAGCTAGATAATCGACTCCGGTTTTTGCATATGCATGTGCGTTGTTCAAAATTAATCCGCCGGACGCTTCTAACTTTGCGCGGCCAGCAACTATTTCCACAGCAGCCCTACATTCTTCAATTGACATATTGTCCAGCATTACCAAATCAGCACCTGCTTCTATTACTTCGCGAAGTTGTTGCAAAGAATCAACTTCAACTTCGAGCGGCAAATTCGGAAACTTTTCTTTAACTAACTTAAAAGCGCTGGCTACTCCGCCTGCAGCAAGAACGTGATTATCTTTTATAAGCGCCGCATCAGAAAGTGAGAATCGGTGATTTTCGCCGCCACCCATTCGGACCGCATACTTCTCTAGCTCTCGTAATCCTGGTGTTGTTTTTCTGGTATCTCGGATAGCAACTTTTGTATCTGCAACCGCATCTACCCAACTCTTAGTGAGAGTTGCAATTCCACTTAAGCGACCAAAAAAATTGAGCGCACTTCTTTCCGCAAGAAGTAAAGATTGCGTTTTTCCCTTTGCGGTTAGAAGTAAAGAATTAGCTGGTGTGGTTTCACCATCGTTTTTCTTAATTTCATAATCTGTTATTCCACATATTTCAAGAACGGCGCAGACGACAGGAATACCAGCAATAACTCCAGGCTTGTGGTTCCAAAATTCGGCAACCGCAGTTTGTTCCTCAGGGATGGTGGCTACCGAAGTCACATCCGATGCACCATTCAAATCTTCGGAAATAGCCATACGAATGATATTTTCAAGCGCAACTGAATCTAGCTTTGAAGTCGCAAGTAATTGGGTTAAAGATTTGCTGAATGTCATTTCTTCACCTCATCCAACTTGGAAAGCCAAGTTCCATCGTTGTCATAGCTTTGGACTATTCGTTTTACCCAGTTATTACTGCTCTCTGGAAAGTCACTTCGCCAATGTGATCCGCGAGTTTCTTCGCGCTTTAAGGCGGCCTGAGCAATTGCTGTTGCTAGTAAATAAAGATTAGAGACTTCCCAAGCTTCGATACAAGGGTTGTTGCTGGTATGAGTAGAAAGTTGTTTCAGTGTTGTAAGGGTTTCATTAAGTGATTGTGCACTTCGCATGACGCCAGCACCTTGACTCATCGCTAGTTGCAGCGTCATCTTTATTGCAGGATCTAGTAAGAACTCAGCAGTGGGTTTTTCACTTGGCAAACTCTGTTCTGCAATATTTGCTGTGATATCCGCTGAAATTCTGGTGCCAAAAACTAAACCTTCAAGAAGTGAATTCGAAGCTAAGCGGTTTGCGCCATGAGCGCCCGTGCAGGCTGTTTCACCGCAGGCATAAAGTCCGGGAATAGAAGTGCGTCCGGCAAGATCGACTTTCACACCACCAGATGAATAGTGTGAAGCTGGTGATACTGGAATCATTTGTTTTCTCGGATCAATTCCATTATCTAAACATGAAGCAAAAATCGTTGGAAATCTTTCAGCAAAATCTTTTACCTTCGTTGCATCAAGCCAGACGTGAGGTGAATTGCTCTCTTTCATCTGCCGAAATATTTCAATTGCAACAATGTCACGTGGAGCTAAATCACTTTGCGGATGTTTATCCTTCATGAATCTAACGCCTTTATCATTCACAAGAACTGCACCTTCACCGCGGACCGCTTCACTAATTAGCGGTTGTTGCCCACTCAAACTATCGTCGCGCCATAAAACTGTTGGGTGGAATTGAATAAATTCGACATCTGCTATTTCAGCTCCGGCCCGAAGTGCAAGTGCTACGCCGTCGCCAGTAGAGACTGACGGATTAGTTGTTTGCGCATAAACCTGTCCCAGGCCACCCGTTGCAATTACTACTGCGCCAGCAAGCGCTCGGCCAACACCATCTCGACTTCCAGCACCAATTACATGAAGTGTTACGCCACAAACTGCTTCGGCATCACTCTTCAAAATATCAATCGCTAATGCGTTTTCGATAACTTCAATTCCGCTATCACCGTTTACTGCAGCAAGTAGCGCTCTTGAAACTTCCGCTCCAGTTGCATCACCGCCGGCATGCAAAATTCGATTTCGTAAGTGTCCGCCTTCGCGTGTCAAAGCAATTTCTCCGGTCTCTGATTTATCAAAGACCGCACCTCGAGCGATAAGTTTGCGAACTGCTTCTGGACCTTCAGTTACTAAAACATTTACTGCTTCACCATCGCATAATCCAGCGCCAGCAATCAATGTATCTTTCTTATGTTGATCTGGTGTATCTCCCGGACCAAGGGCGGCAGCGATTCCACCTTGTGCCCACTTTGTGGAACCTTCATCAATCTTTGCTTTTGTCACCAACAAAACAGATAAGTTGCTTGACCGTAAATTTAGTGCGGTGGTTAATCCAGCAACTCCAGAGCCAATGACAATTACATCAGCCGTTACTGTCCACCCTGGCTTGCCCGCGAGTAATTTCATTTGGAATTACCTAAGTTAGACATAGCCATATTGTCTATCAATCTGATGCCATTTATCCAACCAGCGATGATTGCTCGGTAATTTGTTGTTGAATTCTTGGCAATCGAGAAGTTGTCGCCATCAATTACTTCTGCATAATCCAGAAGAAAGTTCGGAATGGCCACAACTCCTTTGGTCAACTGCGTTCTAGCAGTTGTTAAATCTGGCGCCGAATTAGCTAAGTTAAGAGCTTTGTAAATTCCTGTCGCGTTATCTCGCTCGGAGACCGACAGCTTCTGATTTCGAGAGGACATTGCTAAGCCACTTGCTTCACGAATAGTCGGAGCGGAAATCACTTCGACTGGCAGCTTCATCTCTGCCACCATTTTTTTAATGAGGAAAAGTTGTTGAAAATCTTTTTCACCGAAAACTGCGCATTTTGGTTGTACTAAATCAAATAATCTTTTTACTACGGTAAGCATGCCGTCAAAATGTCCGAATCTGTGGACACCTTCAAAGATATTTCCAATTTCACCAGAAGCAATAATTTCTGGGTCGCCAGGATAAATTTCTTCAAAAGTTGGTATCCAGATTTTAGTGGCGCCGTTTGCCTTAGCTAATTCAATGTCTGCAGATACGCTCTTTGGATAGTTGGAGAAATCATTGGGATTTTCAAATTGCAGCGGATTTACAAAAATACTTACTACAACTTCTTCGCAATGTTTTTTTGCAATTTCAATTAGCGATGCGTGGCCAGCATGAAGCGCGCCCATAGTTGGAACCAGGGCTACTGGGTGA
>CAWURN010000012.1:0-11387 GCA_963924835.1 Candidatus Nanopelagicaceae bacterium
TCATGTTCTTTCGTGTATTGCAATTCTTGTGGAATAAGTGACATTCGATCACCTGTTGAAGTAGAAATAACTAGAAATAGATACTGACGGTCAAACTTTTCTGAACTCTTGAAATGCAACGTATGTGTATTGCAAAGCGGTGACCAAATATAGGCCCAAGCCCCAAATTGCAAAACCCCAACCCCCGATGAAGAAGACCTGACCAATTCCAGAATCCCCAGCAACTAATAGAAAAGGAAATGCGTAGAGGAGATTAAAGGTCGCGGTTTTGCCCAGAAAACTAACTTCAAATACCCCTGTCCCCCGACGTCGCTTGATTGCGAGAATAAGGGCCAACCAAAGATCCCGACCGATTAATAAAAGCAACATCCAAAGTGGAACCACATCTTTTATAACTAAAGCAATTACCGTAGCGGCTATGTATGCACGATCGATTGCAGGATCCAACATAGCGCCAAGAGCAGACTCCTGATTTAGTGCACGAGCAACTTTGCCATCAACATAATCTGAAATTGCTCCGACTGTGAGAATTACCAGAGCCAGAAGAACATTGTCGAGAGAGATGTACGCCCAAAGGAAGAAAGGAATTGCAAGGGCTCTGATTCCGGTTATCCCATTAGGGACAGTAAGAATTTCCTTACGGCTAAACAAATTAATCTCGCTCTTTTACCTTGACGACAACTTCGACCGGTGTACCCGGAAAACCAAATTCTTCACGCAATCTGCGTTCAATGAAGCGACGATAAGCAGTTTCTACGAACTCTGTAGCAAAAACCACGAATTTTGGCGGACAGATAGCGGCTTGGGTTGCGAAACGAATCTTCGGCTGCTTCCCACTTCTTACAGGTGGCGGAGTAGCCCCAATGAGTGCGCCTAAGAACGAGTTAAGTTTGCTTGTCGGAATACGCTTTTCCCAACTTGATATCGCAGTTCTAAGTGCAGGCGCTAAGCGATCTCGATGCCAGCCGGTTTTAGCCGACACATTCACTCGTTGCGCCCAAGGGAATCGTTCAAGATTTCGCTCTAGCTCTTTATCTAATTGCAACTGCCGCTCTTCATCCACTAAGTCCCATTTATTCATAACAATTACCAAACCACGGCCAGCCTCTTCAACCATACTTATAATTCGCAAATCTTGTTCGGTCAACGGGACAGAAGCGTCCAGAACGACTACGGCAACTTCAGCTCTTTCGAGAGCCGTCGCAGTTCGCAGCGAAGCGTAATAATCAGTTCCACTATCTTGGCGTGCTCGTTTGCGAATTCCAGCAGTGTCGATAAAACGCCAAGTTGATCCACCAATTTCGATCAACTCATCGACTGGATCTCGCGTAGTTCCTGCAACATCATCGACAATAACTCGTGATTCGCCAGCAAGAATGTTGAGCAAGCTTGATTTACCTACGTTTGGTCTACCAACTAATGCGATTCTACGGAATCCATCATCTGCTTTCTCAGAACCTATCTCAGGCAACTCTTTGACGAGGTAATCCAATAAATCTCCGCTGCCTCTTCCATGCAAAGCAGAAACAAATCTTGGTTCGCCGAATCCTAAATTCCATAGCGCGTGCGCATCTGCTTCTTCTGTTGGACCATCAACTTTATTTGCAGCGACTATTACTTTTTTCTTCGATTTACGAAGCAAATTAACTAACGATTCGTCCTCGTCTAATGCTCCAACTTGCGCATCAATAACAAATAAAACTATGTCGGACTCTGCAATCGCGGCTTCGGAGCCAGCAGTTATCTTTTCTGAAATACCTTCTGGCGCAACTTCCCAACCACCCGTATCAATAAGAATGAATCTGCGACCATTCCACTCGGCTTCATACTTCACACGATCTCGTGTTACACCCGGAGTATCTTCCACAATGGCTTCTCTGCGGCCAATAATTCGATTTACGAGAGTGGATTTTCCAACATTTGGTCTGCCGATGACTGCAACTTTAGGCAATCCTAATAAGTTTTTACGGGTTAGCCACTCCCAAATTACTTCAACTACTTCTTTCAAATCCAATTCTGTTGAATCAAGTTCCAGTGCATCTTCAGCTGGACGCAAGGGTGAAATTTTTCTTGTCGAATCCAAATGATCCCGAGCACTTAACGATTGTGAAACATCATCTGATTTATCTGCATTTATCTCTTCGGCTTCTCGACGGACAGTACGAGCTTGCAAGTCTGCGTATAGAAAAACCTTGAGATCAGCGTCCGGTGCAACAACCGTTCCGATATCTCGCCCTTCGACAACAATCCCGTTTTCGCTATTCGCAATAATCGTTTGCTGCATATCTACAAGATATGCCCGCAGTTCTGCGATTTGGCTTATCTGGCTAACGTTGTCAGTTATTCGCGCACCACGTATCTCATCGGTAACTTCTATTTCTCCACAAAATATCTTTGGATCCTTTGGATTTGCCGAAAAGACAATCGGACTTTTCTTTATGGCCGCAATTACTTCCCAACCTTCGGTAACGCCAGCTTTGAGCGCAATCCAGGTAGCCGCCCGATATAAAGCGCCAGTATCTAAATAATTCCAATTTGCTCGAATTGCGATTGCTTTTGAAGTGCTTGATTTTCCCGAACCACTAGGACCGTCTATCGCAACAACTATCCCCGCCATGTGCGAACCTTACCGCCTTAGAATCAACCTAAAAACTCTAATAAATAACTTGCTTTAGTTAGAGTTTCTAATTCTTGCGAGGAGTGTGCGCTAAGAATCCCTTTGAAACTAGATGCTTCTGTAATTTGTCTGCGTCAGAAGCCGAAAGTGCAAGAGTTATCAATCCCACCTCTTGTCCAGGGCTATGTTCCATCGATAAATCTTCAACGTTAACTTCTATTGCGGCGCATTCATTGAAAATGCGAGCTAGACCACCAGGTTTGTCATCAATAACAATCGGCACAAATGTATAATCGCGTTTTGCCGATCCATGCTTTCCTGGAATTCTGGCCCGACCCTCACGACCCTCGTTAAAGAAATCGATAATTGCGCTGCGATCCCCTGATAGAACGGCTTGATTCAGGGTCGAAAGTCGACTTATAACTTCAGAGATTTTAGGACTTATCTCTTTTGAATTTGCGAGTAGCAAACTGCTCCATAGTTCCGGCTCCGAATCAGCCAATCGCGACACATCGCGCAAACCTTGGCCAGCCAAATTGAGGTGCTCGGCCGATTCATCCTTCAAACTTCCGCCCAATGCCGAGCTTAAGATTTGGGGTAAGTGAGAAATGGCTGCCACAACTGAATCGTGAGTACCGGAATCCAATTCATAGATTGTCGAGCCCAGGGCAATTCCAAGATCCTTAGCCGCTTTGAGAGCGGTCGGACTCGATAACTTTGTTGGGGAGACTATCCAAGCTCGCGATTCAAATAGATCTGATCGAGCACTTTGCGGTCCTGAAGTTTCGCGTCCAGCCATAGGATGGACAGAGGCAAAGCTCCTAGCAAGCTCCGGAAAAGAATTTACTTCAAGTAAAAGATTAGACTTTACACCGCTAACTTCTATAAATAGAGCTGCAGGGTTAGAGGAAAATTCGTGTTTTGCGATCTCGAAAATAATTTCAGGTGGAGTCGCGATGATCACTAGGGCCGGACTAGCCACTTGCGAGTTCGAATCCCCTAACAAGTCAGTGGCCAAACGCAGATTCATTTTATTCGTGTCAGCCAAAATCAAACCGATTCCTAATTCCTTCAACCGCAGAGCAATTGAAGTTCCAATTAGGCCGCAACCTACGATTTTGACTGGACCGATAAGGCTCATTCTTTATGCTCAGGTCCGGATATGTTTTTAACTCCCAAATCCGGTCTAAGAACGGCTGCTCCACGTAAGTATTTATGAGTAGCTTCTTGTTTTGAGCGACTGGATTGAGCGTGAATCAATATTCTGACTGTTCTTGGCAGGGCTCCGTTTATATCGATCTCTTGGGCACAGAGCAGCGGCACATCCGTAAAACCCATAGACCGAATCCCAACTGCAGGAAATTCACATTTTAAGTCGGGAGTGGCGGTAAGCAATATGGAAATTAGGTCTTCCTCAACCAGCTCGTTAGAGGCAAGAAGTTCGCCCATAAGTTCAATTACGGCCTCGCGCATTTCCGTGGCATCGTCAGCAATGAGCTGAGTCGCACCTCTAAATGCTCGAACAGTTTTCATTAGCCAAGACTACCTTGCCGAGTCCAGAACTCGGTTCTAGATAAAACGTTTTGCTTATTAAAAGTTTTATCTATTAATAAGGTTTTCTAAATATCGACAAAAAATATTGACCTACAATCGCTTCCGTTTAAATAACTCTTTATCGATATTACATAGGAAATCGTGCCTATCTAAATCGGTTTAACGATATTTGTTTCGGTTATAAATGACGACAAATATATAAATCGTTATTTGTAATTACTATTTATAGACTTAACTTTAAAGCTTTAAATAGGTTATCCAGTTCAACCGAGTTCAAGGAGCGCCATCTGCCTTCCTTGGTGTCCCCCATCGATATCGGACCAAAATCAGTTCGGATTAGGCGAAGAACTTCGATCTCAAGAAATTCGAACATTCGCCGGATTATATGAAAGCGACCCTCATGGATTGAGACCTCGACCCATCGGTGCTTAGGGTTAATCTCTCGGATTACCTTTACCTCTAAAGCTCTGGCCATGCCATCTTCCAGAAGAACACCTTTTAGGAGTTGGTCGATATTTTCCTTTGAAAAAGGACCCTCGATCTCCAAAAGGTATTTCTTGATCATTCCATAGCTTGGGTGGGTAGCTCGGTGCGTGAAGGCTCCGTCATTGGTAAGCAGGATTAGGCCCTCACTATCTTTATCCAATCGACCAACGTGAAAAAGTCTCTCATTTCGCGTTTTAAAGTAGTCCCCCAAATTTGAACGTCCGTCAGGGTCGGACATAGTGGAAATTACCCCTCGAGGTTTATAAAACGCAAGGTAAGTTTTAGTCTTTGATTGCTTTATTGCTTCACCGTCAACTTCAACTTTAGAGATTTCTGGGTCAAATTTCATTCCTAATTCGAAGATCTGAGATCCGTCGACGCTAACTCTGCCTTCTAGAATCATCGCTTCACTTGCGCGACGACTTGCAATTCCGGCATCAGCTAATATTTTCTGGAGACGTACAAGTGCCATTTTAACCCTCGTTTCAACTGCTTCAACAGCGTGGAATAGCGCCTAGGTTACGGCAATTTACTGCTGGCTCATAATCAGCCAACCAGGCGATCAATCGGTAAGGCTAGAAAGAACCTCATCTAGAGCATCTACATCGGGAAGGAATGGCGCTAGTGCTGGCAAATCCGATACTTGGTTTAGCCCTAATTTTTCGAGGAAGAAAAAAGTGGTGGAGTAAAGAATTGCACCGGTTTCATGCTCAATCCCGGCTTCTTCGACTAGTCCGCGAGTAACTAGGGTCTTCATTACCGCTTCAACATTTACACCTCGAATAGCCGAGACTCGGGCTCTTGAAACCGGCTGGCGATATGCAATTACCGCCAAGGTTTCAAGCGCTGCTTGGGTAAGTCGGGATTGTTGCCCATCCAGAACAAATTTCTCTACCACTGGAGCCAAGTCCGGATGGCTATAAAAGCGCCATCCCCCAGAAACCTGACGTAATTCAAAGCCTCGTCCACTGGCTTCGTACTCACTGGCGAGTGAATTGAGCGTGGCTACAACAGTTTCAGTAGGGGTTTCAGTGATCTGAGCCAAAATTATCTCTGAAACCGGTTCATCAACCACCATCAGAATTGCCTCAAGTGCTCTATTAAGTTCAAGATTAGACATTTATCTCCCCATTTGTATCATCTTCGGATTGAACTAGTGGTATGTCGAACTCATCGCTCACTTCAATTTGACCTTCTGCGCTTCCAGTCCAGGTAATTGCAAGCTCGCCCAGTGCAATGACTTGCTCAAACCTCACCACACCCTCTCGGTAGAGCTCCAGCAAGGCTAAAAAACGAGCCACAACCACGAGCGTAGAACTCGCGTCGCTGATTAAGTGTCTGAAAGTGCTTTTTCCGGTACGCCGCAGTTCATGAACGATCTTTACAGCCTCCTCGGCCACGCTTACGAGCGGGTTATGAATATGGTCTATACCAACGCTTGGTATTATTTTCGGCGATAAAATCCTTTGGGCGATAGCAGCGAATCTCTCGGGACCCACTCCGATTAGGACCTCGGGAAGCAAGCTAGAAAAATGGGCTTCGAGCGCCACAACGCGAGCAAAGCTTTTCTCCTCGCGCGCTAGGCGATCGTTGAAAATCGCCGCGATAGCCTTGAAGGCGCGATATTGAAGTAGTCTGGCAAAAAGTAAGTCCCTGGCTTCAAGAAGAGCAAGGTCTCCCTCATCCTCAACCTCGCCCGAAGGTAGAAGCCTGGCCGCTTTTAGATCCAGAAGAGTTGCTGCCACGACCAAGAATTCAGTTGTCTGTTCTAGATCCCAACCGTTCTCAGAGCCTTCTAGCGCCCGGATATAAGAAATAAAATCATCCGTGACGACGCCTAAGGCAACCTCTGTGACATCCATTTTATGGCGAGAAATGAGCTGTAGGAGTAAATCGAATGGTCCGTCAAAGTTAGATAAGTGAACCGAAAATCCAGGTGCGGGAGATTTTCCTTCATCCGCCTCGATTGAATTTATTTGGAGCTCACTCATTGCTCAAAGGTAATGCAATTACGCTTGCGCGACCAATCGCACCGCCGTAGAGTCCGCGCATGGCAAAAAGCAATTCGAAGGTTTCTCGCTTAGGAACTAAATCGACAAATCGGGAAGAAGAATTTTCGGCAACGTCAAGTGTTCTCGGCAAGAAAATAGTCGAGTTCCCTGCGATTAAAACTCCCCCTACTGCAGGACCTGCCCGAGTTATTTCGGTAGTCAATCAAAAAGGGGGCGTAGGTAAAACAACTACCACTATCAACTTAGGTGCCGCGTTAGCCGAACTTGGACGCAGAGTTTTACTAATCGATTTCGATTCACAAGCAAGCATGACTACAGGTTTAGGAATTAAACCACTTCAAATTAAAGAGCAGTATGGTTCGATTTGGCATCTCCTAAATGATGCAGGTGCAAACATCTCGGAATTTATTTTGAAATCTAATGTTCCAGGATTAGATTTTATTCGCGGTCATAAAGACTTAGCAGCAGCAGATGCGGCTTTTGTTTCTGAATTAGCTAAAGAGCACAAATTGCGAAAGCTTTTGGAGCCATTGCTAGATCAGTACGATGACATTCTTATCGACTGTTCCCCCTCACTCGGTACGCTCACGATAAATGCTTTAACTGCCTCTGATGGTGTTCTAATTCCAATGGAATGCGAATATTTCGCAGTTTTAGGTCTCGGATTAGTTCGCGAAACAATAGAGAAAGTTCGCACTAATACCAATCCGCAATTACAGATTGATGGCATTCTCGCGACTATGTTTGAACGTAAGACCGCGCACTCGCGTGAAGTTTTGGAATTGATTTACAAAGAGTTTCCAGATGACTTGCTAGATACGATCATCGCAAGAACAGTGCGCTTCTCTGAATCAACTGTCAAAGGTGAACCAATAACTACGTATGCAAGTAGTTCAACCGGAGCTGTTTCATATCGTAGATTAGCCCGCGAATTAATTTACCGAGGAGGAGCAAAATGAGTAGAAGAGTAACCTTGCCTGGAGCCGATGAACTGTTCCGCCAAACAACAACGCTAAGCGCTGTCCCGTCACAGACACCTACTCCAATAGAAGATGTTCCTACGGCGCAAATTACAAGTAAGAAGTCAGTTCGTACAACTCCTCGTCGCAGAGTTAACTCATTTGATAAATCTCCAAGTGGCCGTGAAAGACATGACGAAAAGATAACTGTGTATCTTTCGCCCGAAGAACTTTATGATCTTGAACAAGCTAGATTGGCACTGCGTGGGGATTTAGGACTTGCGGTTGATCGCGGTCGCATCGTTCGTGAATCTTTAGCAATTATCATTGCTGATCTTGAAACAAAAGGCGACCAAAGCATTATTGCTCGCCGACTTCGTGGAAAATAAGTGGATAATAAGCGGCAAGTAACTTAAACTTTATTTAGCTCTTGGGTGTGCTGCTGCGTAACTTTCACGCAGCTTATCTATCGTAACTAAAGTATAGATCTGTGTTGTTGTGACGGACGAATGTCCAAGCAGTTCTTGGACAACTCTAATATCGGCTCCCCCATCTAATAAATGTGTTGCAAAAGAGTGACGAATAGCGTGCGGAGTTACTCGAGTTTGAATATTGGCCCGCTCTGCCAAAGAGGCAATAATCTCCCAAGCACTTTGTCGACTAAGTGGATCTCCACGAGAATTCAAAAATAAAGACGAGCTCACTTTTTTACGAGCAAGAGTCGGTCTGGAAAGTGTTAAATATTGGTCCAAACTGTTTCGTGCATAAATGCCGATTGGAACAACGCGCTCCTTGCCACCTTTGCCCGAAAGTTTTAACGTAGTTGTATTAGCAATCTCAGAAACATTTGAAATATCCAGATCTACTATCTCGCTAACACGAGCACCCGTCGCATAAAGAACCTCAATTAAAGCGCTATTTCGAATTGTGATGACGTCGTCACCAAATTTCGATGCTTCGATTAATGCCATTATTTCTGCAATCTTCAACGCCTTTGGCAATCGCTTAGGTATTTTTGGTGGCGAATAATCCTTAAGTGGATTAACTGTGTGGTTATTAGTAGATATGAATTTAAAGAGATTTCTGACTGTGACGATTGTTCTCGAATTTGAACTTTCACTTCCGCGGGAGTTGGAGCCATTGCCTACCCTTAACCATCCTAGAAAATCATCGATTACTTGGGTATTAACATCTAGAATTGATAAATCATTGCTGGCTAGAAAATTCCTGAACTTAGTTAAATCACGGCGATACGCTTCAATAGTATTCTTGCTTAATCCTTTTTCGATCGCTGCATAACTAAGATAATCGACTATTGCAGATGACTCGGTTTCACTTACCATTTTTTGCGACAGCCGCTGAAATCAGTCCGCTAAAGAGCGGGTGTGCTGCAGTTGGTCTGGATAAAAATTCTGGATGGGCTTGTGTGCCAACGAAAAACGGATGAATGTCCTTTGGTAATTCAACAAATTCAACTAGATGGCCATCCGGCGACAATCCAGAGAAAACCAGACCAGCTTTAGCAATAGCTTCACGGTATTTGTTATTCACTTCATACCTATGACGATGTCGTTCTTGAATCTCAGTGGCACCATAAACTTCGGCAACAACAGAACCTCGAGCTAAAACTGCTGGGTACAGACCCAATCGCATAGTTCCACCCATGTCACCATTTCCAGCAACGATCTCTTCCTGGCTTTGCATTGTAGAAATAACTGGATCCTTAGTCTCGGGATCAAATTCCGCCGAATTTGCGCCCTGTATATTCGCCAAATTTCTAGCGACTTCAATGACCATGCACTGCAGTCCCAAACATAATCCCAAAGTTGGAATTTTATTCTCCCGTGCGAATTGCAATGCTCCTAATTTTCCTTCAATGCCTCGTACGCCGAATCCACCTGGAACACACATAGCATCGACATCTTTCAGTGCTTCGGTAGCGCCCTTCAGTGTTTCGCAATCATCGCTAGCAACCCATTTAATATTTACCTTAGCGTTATTTGCAAACCCACCTGCGCGCAGTGCTTCTGTTACAGACAAGTAAGCATCGGGAAGATCAACATACTTCCCAACTAAAGCGACTGTTACTTGATGTTTCGGATTGTGCACCTTTTCTAGAAGTTTATCCCATTCGCCCCAAACAATATCCCGTAGCGGAAGACCAAGGCGTCTAACCACATAAGCATCTAAGCCTTCACTGAAAAGAACCTTAGGGATGTCGTAAATCGATGGCGCATCTACGGCAGCAACAACCGCTTCTAAATCTACGTCACACATCGACGATATCTTCCGCTTTACTGAATCCGGAATTGCACGATCTGAACGAATAACGATTGCATCTGGCGCAATACCAATAGACCTTAATGCCGCAACGCTGTGCTGAGTTGGCTTTGTTTTCAACTCTCCACTGGGGCCAATGTATGGAACTAACGAGACATGTAAATAGAAAACGTTATCTCTGCCAACATCCTGACGTATCTGGCGCGCTGCCTCCAGAAAAGGTTGTGACTCAATATCACCAACAGTTCCACCAATTTCAGTAATAACTAAATCTATTTCCGGCCCTGCCATCGCCTTAATACGTTCTTTTATCTCATTCGTAATATGTGGAATTACTTGAACGGTGTCCCCCAGATATTCACCACGACGTTCCTTCCCAATAACGTTGGAATAAACTTGTCCAGTCGTAACATTCGCAGACCCATGCAGATTTACGTTAAGAAATCTTTCATAATGACCGATATCTAAGTCAGTTTCAGCGCCATCATCTGTCACAAACACTTCACCATGTTGGAATGGATTCATTGTCCCTGGATCAACATTCAAATAAGGGTCTAGCTTTTGCATCGTGACACGCAACCCACGAGATGTTAGCAATCTGCCAAGGCTTGAAGCAGTTAATCCTTTACCTAAACTGGAGGCCACTCCACCACTTACAAAAAGATGCTTTGTCACATGCTGGGCGGTCATGGAACACTAACCTATCATTTCCAACCTACTCATTGCGACCATATCAAGCAGTTCGCCAGCGTGTTCTTGTGCCGTTTTTGAATCTTCCTGTCCAGAGAGCAACCTTGCAATTTCCTTCCGACGATCGGCACCCGAAACTTCCACAATATTACTTTGAGTCACTGAACCACTCTCATTCTTGGAAACCACGAAATGATTGTCCGCCCAACTTGCAACCTGAGCCAAATGTGTAACAACGATAACTTGCGAATTCTGCGCCAGAAGCGCCAATCTTTTGCCAACTTCTATAGCAGCCTTGCCGCCGACTCCTGCGTCTACTTCATCAAAAATATATGTGCCTACTGGAGAATTCTTGGCCAATACAACTTCGATCGAGAGCATTACTCTCGAAAGTTCACCTCCACTCGCGGCTTTTCCTAGTGGTAATAATTTTCCATCGGTATGGCTTGAGAATAAAAACAGAACCTCGTCTAAACCTGTTGCCGAAAAGTTTTCAGGCTTCGAACCATCTGACGTTGTTACTTGCACCGAGAGCTTGGCATTTGGCATTGCCAGTAGCGCCATTTCTGATGTGATAGCGACCGAAAGTTTTTTTGCGACACTTACCCTTGAAGCGGAGAGCTTCAATCCTAAAACTTTCAATTCACCAAGACAGTCATGACTTTCCTTTTGCAACTGGGCTAATTTGGAATCTCCACCCTGCAAATCCGCTAATCGTGAACTTGCTTCATCTCCCGTTATAAGAAGATTCTCATACGCGCTTTCACGATCACTTCCTTCACCATATTT
>CAWURN010000013.1:0-8027 GCA_963924835.1 Candidatus Nanopelagicaceae bacterium
AGAATTGAATGTAATGCAGCATGCGACTATGCACCGGTTGTTATGGTCAATTGGGAATTTTATGATAACCAAACACCCCAGAGTGTTAAAGATCTAGTCGATGGTGCTCGTGCCGGAAATCCACCTGCACCAACCCGCGGACCAAAGACGCTTCGAACTTGGAAGCAAAATTCAGAAGTTCTTGCCGGATTAAGCGATGGCCTGGCAAATGAAGGTGTATCTGCCGGCGCTGCTACTTTGCTGGGACTTAAAATTGCTAAAGGTGGAAAATAAATGAGCAAATTAACTCCAGTCCTTTCTGCGAATTGGGACGATAAAGATTCATTCACAATCGAAGGCTACAAACGTGCTGGTGGATATCAAGCAGTAACAAAAGCCTTGGCGATGGAACCTGATGCGGTAATCACAATGATTAAAGATTCAGGTTTGCGTGGTCGCGGTGGCGCGGGATTCCCAACTGGAAGTAAGTGGGGATTTATTCCACAAGGCGATAACAAAGAACACTATTTAGTTGTTAATGCCGATGAATCTGAACCTGGAACTTGTAAAGATACGCCGTTGCTTCTTGCAAATCCACATGTTTTGATTGAAGGAATAATTATTGGTTCGTATGCGATCCGAGCAAATCATGCATTTATTTATCTTCGTGGCGAGATAGTTCATGTTTATCGTCGCGTGCAACAAGCAATCGAAGATGCATATAAAGCTGGATTGCTTGGAAAAAACATTGGTGGCAAAGGCTTTGATTTAGAACTTACATTGCATGCTGGTGCTGGTGCCTATATTTGTGGTGAAGAAACTGCGCTACTT
Source organism: Candidatus Nanopelagicaceae bacterium (assembly GCA_963924835.1). Classification (GTDB taxonomy): domain Bacteria; phylum Actinomycetota; class Actinomycetes; order Nanopelagicales; family Nanopelagicaceae; genus AAA044-D11. The sequence continues at coordinate 811 of CAWURN010000013.1, forward strand.
GATTCACTTGAAGGTTTCCGTGGCCAACCAAGGCTACGTCCACCATTCCCTGCAATCGCGGGTCTATATGCAAAGCCAACAGTTGTTAACAACGTGGAATCCATTGCTTCAGTTCCGGCAATCATTAAAAATGGCGTCGAATGGTTTCAAACAATGGGAACTGAAAAGAGCAAAGGTTTTACGCTCTACTCACTGTCTGGGCATGTAAATAATCCAGGTCAGTTTGAAGCACCACTTGGAATAACGCTTCGCGAAATACTAGAACTTGCTGGTGGGGTTCGTTCAGGACACAAACTAAAGTTCTGGACTCCTGGCGGTTCATCCACTCCAATGTTTACCGATGAACATCTAGATATTCCACTTGATTATGAGGGTGTATCTGCCGCCGGATCCATGCTTGGAACAAAAGCACTTCAAATTTTCGATGAAACAACTTGCGTAGTTCGGGCAACGCTTCGTTGGTGCGAATTTTATAAACACGAATCATGTGGCAAGTGCACACCTTGTCGTGAAGGAACTTGGTGGCTGGTACAAATGCTTCAAGATCTCGAAGATGGCAAGGGAACCGAAGCTGACTTAACAAAGCTTCTTGATCTCTGCGACAACATTGCTGGTCGTTCATTCTGCGCACTTGCAGATGGCGCCGTTGCCCCAATCATCTCTTCACTTAAATATTTCCGTGACGAATATCTTGCGCATCAACGCAACGGTGGTTGCCCATTTGATCCAGTCGCTTCAACGCTATTCAAGACTGTTGGGGCATAAATGACACCTGAACATGCACTACTTGAAACTCAAGCAGCAGTTGAAATGATTACTGTTGTAATTGATGGCTTTGAAGTAACAGTCCCTAAGGGCACTCTAGTTATACGCGCCGCAGAAAAATTAGGAATTCAGATTCCACGTTTCTGTGATCATCCATTACTTGAGCCAGTGGGTGCTTGTCGTCAGTGCTTAGTTGATATTGAGATAAATGGTCGGGCATTTCCTAAGCCACAAGCTTCATGCACAATTCCAGTTGAAAATAATATGATTGTTAAAACCCAACTAACTTCACCTGTTGCAGAAAAAGCTCAAGCCGGGGTCATGGAATTCCTTCTTATTAACCATCCTCTTGATTGTCCGGTCTGCGATAAGGGCGGAGAGTGCCCACTCCAGAATCAAGCCATGAGCACCGGTCGTCCAGAATCGCGCTTCGAAGGCGTAAAACGCACATTTGAAAAACCAGTTTCAATCTCATCTCAAGTATTACTTGATCGCGAACGTTGCGTTCTCTGTGCTCGTTGCACTCGCTTTTCGGAGCAAATTGCCGGCGATCCATTTATCACTTTGAATGATCGTGGCGCACTGCAACAAGTTGGTATTTATGAAGAAGATCCATTCGAGTCTTATTACTCTGGAAACACTGTTCAAATCTGTCCAGTTGGCGCACTTACCGGAACCTCATATCGATTCCGTGCACGTCCGTTTGATTTAGTTTCAGTTGATTCTGCCTGCGAACACTGCGCATCAGGTTGTGCAATGCGTACCGATATTCGTCGCGGAAAAACACTACGTCGCCTTGCCGGTGATGATTCTTCAGTTAACGAAGAGTGGAATTGCGACAAGGGACGTTGGGCATTTAAATATTTAACAAGTAGAGAACGTGTTGCTTCGCCAATGATTCGCGGCGAAGATGGCGAGCTACATGAAGCATCTTGGCCAGAAGCAATTTCATTTGCTGCAACTGGTTTGAAAGGTAAGCGCGCTGGCGTATTAGTTGGTGGCCGGGCAACAGTTGAAGATGCTTACGGCTATAGCAAGTTTGCTCGCGTAGCACTTGGAACCAATGACATTGATTTCCGTTCTCGCCCACACTCTGATGAAGAAACTTCATTCTTAAGCAGCGTTGTCCTTGGGCTAAAGACAACATACAAAGATATTGATAAGGCAGATCAAGTAGTTCTACTTGGTTTTGAGCCAGAAGAAGAATCACCAATAGTTTTTCTCCGTATCTATAAGCAATTAAGAAAGCGTGCTCTTACAGTTATAAGTGATGCTCCTGTTGCAAGTCGCGGTTCTGTGAAATTAAAGGCAGAACTTGTTTCTGACATCGCTTCGATTTCAGGGCTAACTTCCAAGAGTGTTATTTTGGTTGGCGAACGACTTGGCGAAAAAATTGGTGGGCTTTCTGCAGCCGTAGATTTGGCTGAAAAATCTGGTGCCAAGTTAGCTTGGATTCCACGTCGTGCTGGTGAACGAGGTGCAATTGCATCAGGTGCTATCGCAACACTTCTTCCGGGTGGTCGACCAGTTTCGCAAGCAAGTGCAAGAGTGGATGTTGCAGCTGCTTGGGCAGTTGATTCACTTCCAACTAACCCTGGCCGCTCTACTTCTGAAATTTTGCATGCGTTGATTGTTAATAATCTTGATGCAGTTGTAATTGGCGGCGTTGATCCATTAGATATTTCTAATACTGCGCTCTCTCAATTACTTAATTCCTTTGTAGTTTCACTTGAAATCACCCACAGCGCAGTAACTGCGGTAGCAGATGTTGTTCTGCCTGTTGCAGCGGTTATCGAAAAGAGTGGATCCTTCCAAGATTGGCAAGGAAGCGCCCGGGCTTTTGAAAAGGCGTTATCAGATTCACTTTCAAGAAGTGATGTTCGAATTCTTTCAATGATTGCAGATGAAATGGGAACGCCAATCAATCTGCCAACGGTTGCAGCAACTGCGCGCGAGATAGCAGCGCTTGGCAATTGGGACGGTGGGGCAATTTCATTTGAAAAGACATCCGCCTTTAAGACTGTTGCCACTGAAGAAAAAATGAACTTAACTTCTTGGAGGTTGTTACTGGATCTTGGAACCTTGCAAGATGGCGAAGCAAACTTGGCTGGTACTGCTCGCAAAGCAAGTGCCCGAATTTCAAAGACGAGAGCAGAAAAACTTGGCGTAAGTGAAGGCGAATTGATTTCAATCTCATCAGATTTAGGCTCACTTAAACTTCCGGTTGAAATCAGCGAAATGTCTGACAACGATATTTGGGTGCCACGTAATTCAATTGATTCCCAAGTAATTGCAAATCTGGGATTTGTTAACGGTCAAGTTACGGTGGCAAAAGCATGACTAATGCGCAAATAATTGCTACCGATCCTGGTTGGATTATTCTGGTTAAAGGTTTACTCATTTTCGTTGTCTGCGTTCTTGCAACATTGATGTCGGTTTGGGGCGAACGTCGGCTAGTTGCACGTATGCAACAACGACTTGGACCCAACCGGGTTGGTCCATTTGGCTTAATCCAATCACTTGCTGACGGTGTGAAACTTGCACTTAAAGAAGATTTAATTCCGAAAGCTGCAGATCGCATCGTCTTTGTCCTCGCGCCAATCATTAGCGCTACTACTTGCTTTATGTCATTTGCAGTGATTCCACTCTCTGGAAAAGTAAATCTATTCGGTCACGAAACAGTTATGCAGCTAACTGATATTCCGGTCGGTGTTCTTTATGTTCTTGCAATTGCCTCAGTTGGTGTTTATGGAATTGTTCTGGCCGGTTGGTCTTCAGGATCGACTTACCCACTACTTGGTGGTCTTCGTTCAAGTGCCCAAGTAATTTCCTATGAAGTTGCAATGGGACTTTCGCTGGTAGCGGTATTTATCTACTCAGGCTCAATGTCGACTGGCGAAATTGTCGCAGCTCAGAATCAATGGTGGTTCTGCGTGACACTCTTCCCATCATTTGTAATCTATGCAATATCAATGGTTGGTGAAACTAACCGCGCACCATTTGATTTGGCTGAGGCTGAAGGCGAACTAGTTGGTGGTTTCCATACCGAATATTCATCGCTTAAATTTGCACTCTTCTTCTTAGCCGAATATGTAAATATTGTTGCGGTATCAGCACTGGCAACAACGCTATTCCTGGGCGGATATCACGCACTTCCTGGCCTTGGCTTTACTGAAAGCTGGCTTGGTGGTTGGTTCACAGTTATTTGGTTCTTAGCAAAAGTTGTTTTCTTTTTCTTCATCTTTGTCTGGCTACGTGGAACTCTTCCAAGATTGCGCTACGACCAATTCATGAAATTCGGTTGGAAAGTTTTGATCCCATTCTCTTTAATTTGGATCTTGATTGTTGCAACCTTGCGCGTACTTTCACAACAAGGGGCACCACGAGCAGTTGTAATTGGATTTAGCTTCGGAGTTGTACTTCTTATTCTTGCTGGGTCAAGTCTCTTTGAGTCAGCTAAAAAACGTCGTGAACGCGAAGATGCAATCAGTGACGTAGCTACGCCAAGTTTTCCAGTTCCTGCAATTCCAGGAAAAATTACTAGTAATAGAACGGAGCAATTAAATGGATAACTCATTAACTCCGCGCTCAAATGATCTCGGTTTAACGGCTGCAGCGAAGGCTAATTCACCAATTGAAAGTCAAGAAGCAAAGAGTTTTGGGAAGCAACTTCAAGGTTTCTGGGTAACTTTTATTACAATGTTTAAGAAAGTTAATACCGTTCAATACCCTGAAGTTAAAGAGCCAACCGCAGAACGTTTTCATGGTCGCCATCAATTAAATCGCTATGACGATGGTCTAGAAAAATGTATTGGCTGCGAACTCTGCGCTTGGGCTTGTCCAGCAGATGCAATTCTTGTTGAAGGCGAATCAAATACTGAAGAAGAGAGATTTTCGCCAGGTGAACGTTATGGCAAGGTCTATCAAATTAATTATTTGCGCTGTGTTTTCTGTGGTCTATGTATAGAAGCCTGCCCAACTCGCGCACTGACTATGACAAATGAATATGAATTGGCTGACGAATCACGCGCGAAATTAATCTTTGAGAAAGAAGATTTAATGGCGCCGTTAAAGGCGGGGATGTTACAACCACCACATCCAATGGCTCCGGGAACTACTCACATTGATTATTACCGTGGCGATATAAAGGGCGGATCCAATGGATAGCCTGGCTCTTGAAGTAGGCAGAACTCTTGCCCCAGAAGCGATTATGTTCTGGATTCTTGCGCCCCTTGCAGTTGTATCAGCGCTCGGAATGCTCTTTGTAAAGAAAGCTGTTCACTCTGCTCTTCTATTGGCTTGGGTGATGATTACCTTGGCAATTTTCTACATTGCACAAGATGCGCTATTTCTTGGAATTGTTCAGATAATTGTTTACACCGGTGCAGTAATGATGCTGTTCCTTTTTATTCTGATGTTAGTTGGTGTGGATTCTTCGGATTCCCTAGTTGAAAATATTCGCGGCCAGCGACCTACTGCAATCACAGCGGCAATTGGCTTAGGTGGCTTAATAATTTCGTTAATCGCTCGTTCTAATCTAGGTGTCGAAGCAATCGGACTAAGAGAAGCAAATGCCAATGGCAACGTTCAAGGAATTGCAAATGAATTATTTACTAAATATGTCTGGGCCTTTGAAGTTGTTTCCGCACTCTTAATTACTGCAGCACTTGGTGCAATGGTTCTCGCACACAGCACATCTACTAAGTCTCGTACTGCACAGCGCGATCAATCAATAGCAAGATTCCGTGGCGCTTCACTTGCAACAGCGGCTGGTCTTCCAAGTTCAGGTGTTTATGCGCTGCATAATGCGGTGGATGTTCCTGCGTTATTGCCAGATGGAACCCCAGCACCGTTATCAGTTTCAGCCACCCTTGATGCCAGAGGTGACATGTTGTCTTCTAAGCCATTTGAACTTGAAGTTAAAGAAGTGGATGAAGATTAAATGGATATCGCAAACTATATTTATTTATCTGCCTTGCTATTTACAATTGGTGCAATTGGCGTAGTAGTACGCAGAAATGCCATCGTTGTGTTTATGTGTGTTGAATTAATGTTGAATGCCGCGAATCTAGCTTTTGTAACGTTCTCAAGAATTCATGGAAATCTTTCTGGACAAGTAGCATCCTTCTTTACGATGGTTGTTGCAGCTTGTGAAGTTGTAGTTGGCCTTGCGATTATCGTTACGATTTATCGCTCCCGTCGATCAGCGTCTGTTGATGATGCTAGTTTGTTGAAGCGCTAATGACTACGAGCACAAGTTTGGTTTACTTAATCGCGCTCCCATTATTTAGTGCTGGCTTGTTACTGCTCTTAGGTCGTGTCGCTGATAAATGGGGCCACATCTTCGCAACTTTAGTATCAGCCTCAGTATTTGTTATTGGCGTCATGGAATTCTTTGCAATGCAGGGGCGCGAAGGTGAAGCACGTGCTGCTACGCAGAAAGTTTTTGAATGGATTTCAGTTGGATCATTCCAGGTCGATGCCTCGCTGCTTCTAGATCAGCTTTCAATCTGTTTCGTTCTACTTATTTCTGGTGTTGGAACCCTCATCCATATCTATTCAATTGCCTATATGTCGCACGATCGCGATCGACGTCGCTTCTTTGCCTACCTAAATTTATTTATTGCAGCAATGCTTCTTCTTGTATTGGGAGACTCGTATCTCAATCTCTATGTTGGCTGGGAAGGCGTAGGTCTTGCTTCCTACCTATTAATTGGTTTCTGGAATCAAAAGCCTGCTTACGCAACTGCTGCAAAGAAAGCATTTGTTGCTAACCGTGTTGGTGACGTTGGACTTTCACTCGCAATCATGATCGCATTCACACAATTCGGAACTGTAACTTTTGCTGGCGTTAAAGAGGGTGCAACCGGTGCATCAGCAGGAGCACTAACCGCAATCGGCGCAATGCTTCTGCTCGCAGCAGCAGGAAAGTCTGCACAATTCCCATTGCAATCATGGCTTGGCGATGCAATGGCCGGACCTACTCCAGTTTCAGCACTTATCCACGCCGCGACAATGGTTACCGCAGGCGTGTATCTAATTACACGTTCTAACTTTATATTTGATGCGTCACCAACTGCGCAGCTAATGGTCGTGATTGTTGGAGCAGTAACACTTCTCTTTGGTGCATTCATCGGAACTGCAAAAGATGATATTAAGAAAGCTCTTGCAGCATCAACAATGTCACAAATTGGTTACATGATTCTTGCCACCGGACTTGGTCCAGTTGGATATGCATTTGCAATCATGCACTTAATTACTCACGGCTTTTTTAAAGCCGGAATGTTCCTTGGTGCCGGTTCCGTTATGCACGGCATGAATGATGAAGTAAATATGCGACGTTATGGCGCTATCGGAAAAGTTATGCCAATTACCGCTGCAACCTTTGGACTTGGTTACTTAGCAATTCTTGGTGTTCCACCATTCGCTGGCTTCTATTCAAAAGATAAAAT
>CAWURN010000014.1:0-4880 GCA_963924835.1 Candidatus Nanopelagicaceae bacterium
ATTTGCAGTGACAGTTGATGGAATACATTCTGGTGTCGAAAAAATTCCAACACTTACCGAAGCGATGCACCTGACGTTGGCTGAACTTAAGAGCGCAGTAAGCAATACTTCTGGAGCAGTAACTGGAAAGTTAGTTGCACCTATCTCCCCTGAAATTGAGTTGTGGGGTGCGGGCGTGACATACCTTCGTTCGCGCGATGCTCGAAAAGAAGAATCTGGGGTTCCCGATGTTTATCAGAGAGTTTATGAAGCTGATCGGCCAGAACTGTTCTTCAAATCAAATGCCGTTCGAGCACGTGGAACCAATTCACCAGTTGGAATTCGATATGACTCTGCAGCCTCGGTTCCAGAACCTGAAGTTGCGATATATATAAATAGGTATCGCGAAATAATTGGCTATGCCATCTGTAACGATATGACCGCCCGGACGATTGAAGGCGAAAATCCGCTCTACCTTTCGCAGGCAAAGATTTATATTGGCTCAACTTCTATCGGCCCAGACATAACACCAGCATGGCTTGCTCCAACTGCGGCTGAAATGAAAATTAAGGCGAGAATTCTTCGAGGCACCGATATCGCATGGGAAGCCGAGACTTCTTTAGCCGCACTCAACAGAACTTTGGAAGATTTGATTATCTATCTATTTCGATGCCAAGACTTTCCGCATGGCGTGATTCTTTCTACCGGCACTGGAATTGTTCCACCGCTCGATATTTCACTGGCCGCAGCAGATGTAGTTGAGATAGATGTGGCTGGTATTGGTAAATTAATCAACACTGTTGAAGTAATTCCAGAGAGGCACTAATCAATGAGCAAGATTGTTGCGTGGACCCAATGGCCGGATTTAAGCGTTCCAGAAAATGTGGAGCTTAAATCCCCCGCAAATTTTCCGCTCGACACATCCGATCTCTCACAAATTGAATTCTTTGTCCCTTCTTATATGGGAGGCGCAACTGCGCTTGCCTATGCGGCCAAGATGCCAAACTTAAAAGTCTTGCAAATGCCTAATGCTGGTTATGACGATGCGCTCGCTTACGTGCGACCAGGGCTAACACTTTGCAATGCAAGCGGGGTGCACGATGCATCAACAGCGGAACTTGCAGTTGGACTTGCACTTGCATCAAGACGCGGCTTTCCAGAATTTATTCGCGACCAAATTGCAGGAACTTGGGACCATCGCAGATTTACCTCACTTTCAGATAGCAAGATTGGCGTAATCGGTTTTGGCGCAATTGGCAAACAAGTAGTTAAGAATCTTTCTGGCTTTGATGTCAGCGTTACCAGTTTTTCAAAATCAGGTCGCGATGGTTCTATTAAGATTGATGAGTTAGATAAGCATCTTCCGAACCTAGATATCGTGATTTTGATCTTGCCACTCACTGATGAATCCCGACATATGTTTAATAAGGATCGGTTAGCGAAGATGAAGGGTGGGGCGCTGATTATTAACGTCGCTCGTGGTCCAATAATTGAAACCGAAGCGCTGCTTGCCGAGTTAAATTCCGGACGCATTTATGCCGCACTAGATGTAACAGATCCAGAGCCACTGCCTGCTGGGCACCCGCTTTGGAAAGCTAAGAACTTATTGTTAGTTCCCCATGTTGGCGGAAACTCAACAGCGTTTGAACCACGTGGCCGCAAGTTGGTTGAATCCCAACTTAGATTATTAGCAGAAGGAAAACCGCTCAACAATATTGTTGCCGTTGGTTAATTAGAGTTAAAAATGCGCATTGATTCGCACCACCACATTTGGGATCTTTCGGTCCGAGACCAAGAGTGGATAACTGGCGATGCAATGCAGCCAATCCGCAGAAATTTCGTAATCTCAGATCTCCATGCTGCGATTGCTGATTCGCGTATTGACAAAACTATTCTGGTCCAAACAGTTACCGATTACGCCGAAACTCCCGAACTCCTTGCCGTTGCACAAAGCGACCAACTTGTCGGCGCAGTTGTGGGTTGGCTCAAAATTGATGCCCCAGATGCGATTTCACATCTGCACCGATATCTCGAATTACCTGGCGGTGAATATCTCAAGGGCATAAGAGATATTGCCCAAGACCACCCGGATTCAAATTATTTGGCTAAACCCGAGACCATCGCAAATGTTAAAAAACTTGGTGAACTTGGAATTACTTATGACTTGCTTACCAAGACTCCAGAATTAGCAGCCGCAATCAAATTAGTAAGTGCTTGTCCAGATGTGCAATTTGTTATGGACCATATTTCAAAACCTAGAATTGCAAAGCAAGAAATGGAACTTTGGAAAACTTTAATTTCCGAACTTGCAACTTTTCCAAATGTTAGTTGCAAAGTTTCAGGTTTAGTTACCGAAGCAAATTGGAAAGAGTGGCAAATAAAAGATTTCAAACCGTATGTCGATCACATAATAGAAATCTTTACACCGCAACGATTAATGTTTGGATCTGATTGGCCGGTTGCAAACTTAGGTGGAACCTATGCCGAGATTGTTGAATTGGCAGCGGCCTTAACCTCGGGCCTGACTCCAAGTGAGAGTGAATTCTTCTGGCATAAAACCGCTACCGCCGCATACCGCCTCTCGTGAAAAAGCCCTGCAAAATAACGATTTGGTAACGAAGGCTGCTTGAGCCTGTGATTCGGGCACCTCCTGTGGACTTCCCTACTGCATCCTTTATAGAGTTCTGCCACAGCGATTCCGCTGCTTTCGAAAGGAAACTTATGAAGAAAGTTCTAACTATCGTTGCTGTTGCATCAGCAATGGCTCTAGTTGTCGGAACAGGGTCTGCAGTTAACGCTGCTCCAAAGACTCTTAAGATCGAATTAATCTCAAAGGGTGAAACTCACCAATTCTGGCAAGCAGTTAAAAAGGGTGCAATGGATCAAGCTAAGAAGATGGGCAATGTAAAAGTCCGCTTCCAAGGTCCTGCAACTGAAACAATGATCGATAAGCAACTTGAAATGCTTGATGGTGCAATTGCACTTAAGCCAGATGCAATCGGTTACGCAGCTCTAGGTACAACAGAATCTGTTTCTCACCTAGCAGCAGCAAACAAAAAGGGTATCCCTGTTTACATGTTCGACACAGCTGCAAGCTGCCCAGGCAAGCTTGGCGTTAAGTCAAAGTGTGCACTAGGCGTTGCTTACACAAACAGCAAGGCTGCAGGTTCACTTGCAGCAGACAAGATGGCTGGACTAATCGGCAGCACAGGTAAGGTTTTGGTTGTTGGTCACTCACAAACAAACCAAACTGGTATCGATCGTGCAAGTGGATTCGTTAACCGCATCAAGGCTAAGTATCCAAACATCACACTTCTTGAAACCCAATACGCAGAAGGTGGCGACCAAACTAAAGCACAAGATATTGTTGCTGCAGCTCTAGTTGCTAACAAAGACCTAAAGGGTATCTACGGAACCAACGAAGGTGTATCAATTGGTGCTGGTCAAGCATTCAAGGCAGCAAACATTGCTAATGGCACAATCAAGTTAATTGGTTTTGACTCAGGCAAGCAACAAATGGCTAACATCAAAGACGGCCTACAATCAGGTGCAATTACACAGAGCCCAATGGGTATCGGAGCAAAGACAGTTGAAGCACTAGTTAACTACGTGCGCAACAAGAAGGCTCCAGCAACACTCATTGACACAGGGTTCTACTACTACGATGCTAAAAACATCACAAATCCAAAGATCGCAGGAAACCTTTACGAATAATTCGAATTTATTCGAGTAATTTGTAAGAAGAAGTAAATTATGGCCGGGAGAAATCCCGGCCATAATGCTTTAAGATTCCGAAGAGATTCCGAAGAGATTAGCTACTGCTTTATCAAGTAACGGGGGAACCAATGGCAACATCTCAACTCTTATCCTTAACTGGTGTAAGCAAGGAGTTCCCTGGCGTAAAAGCACTTAACAATGTGCACTTTGATTTGAATAAGGGCGAGGTCCACGCGATTGTTGGCGAAAATGGTGCTGGCAAGTCGACTTTGATGAAGATTCTTTCTGGGATATATAAGAAGGACACCGGAGATATTGTTTACCTCGGCAACCATGTAAATGTAAAAAGCCCGCTAGAAGCTCAAAAGCTAGGAATTAGCATCATTCATCAAGAGCTTAACTTGATGCCAGATTTAACAGTTGCACAGAATATCTTTATCGGCCGTGAAAGTCGTCGTAAGGGCCGACTCTTCTTAGATGATAGAAAATTGAACAAGGCCGCAAAGGCGCTACTAGAAGAGTTAGATTTAGTTTTAGATCCAAGACAGAAGGTCGGCGAACTCACTATCGCCAAGCAACAAATGGTTGAAATTGCTAAAGCGGTTTCTTACCGTGGTGAAGTAATCATTATGGATGAACCAACTTCATCACTAACCCCAGCGGAAACTGATGCCCTATTTAAAATTATTAAATCGTTAAAAGAATCTGGAAAAGGTGTTGTCTATATTTCTCATCGCTTAGAAGAACTCAGCAAGATAACCGATCGCATTACTGTTATTCGTGATGGCGAATATGTTAAAACTTTAACTACTACTGAAACCTCTATTCCTGAGGTTATTTCTCTTATGGTTGGTCGCAAAGTTGATCAAGATCAGCGTCCAGAAGTTCGCCCACTAAGCAATGAAGTTGTTTTGAAGGTCGAAGGTATTTCAGACTCACGACTTTTGAAAGATGTCTCATTTGAACTTCGCAAAGGCGAAATCCTCGGATTTGCCGGCTTAATGGGTGCGGGTCGCACTGAACTAGCTCGTGCACTTATTGGGGCAGATCCAAAGACCGCAGGAAAGATTTTTCTACGTGGCAAGGAAATTAAAATTAAAAGCCCGTCAGATGCCGTTAAATCTGGAATTGGTTATCTCTCAGAGGATCGCAAGAAGTATGGTCTGCTCTTAATTCAAAATGTG
>CAWURN010000015.1:0-21420 GCA_963924835.1 Candidatus Nanopelagicaceae bacterium
CGTCCAATTTTTGGAATCTGTGTCGGCATGCAAATATTTTTTGATTCTAGTTCGGAGAAAATTCAAAAAACCGGCCTGGGTATATTGCCAGGAAACATAAGTGAAATATCTGCGCCGATTTTGCCGCACATGGGTTGGAACACAGTTTCACCTGCGCAAGATTCTAAACTTTTTAGTGGAGTTGAGAATGAATCATTTTATTTCGTGCACTCATATGCCGCGAAAGATTCAGTTAAGGGCGCCGCAAACACAATTTCAAATTATGGCGAAGATTTCCTTGCAGCCGTTGAGAAAGATTTTATTGTCGCGACCCAGTTTCACCCAGAGAAAAGTGGCGCAGCTGGCGCGAAATTGATTTCGAATTGGGTTCAATCGCTATGACCTTGCCAGAGCTACAGATTTTGCCAGCCATTGATGTCAAAGATGGCCGGGCTGTTCGACTCTTTCAGGGGGAGTTGGCCAAAGAGAGCAATTACGGATTACCAGTAGAAGTCGCAAAAGAATTTTCTGCCGAAGGTGCAAGCTGGATTCACTTAGTTGATCTCGATGCAGCTTTTGGAATTGGTAGTAATTTTGAATTGATTCAAGAAGTTATATCCAGTGTTGATATCAAGGTAGAACTTTCGGGTGGGATTCGCGATGATGATTCACTAAAGCGTGCGCTCTCCACTGGTTGCAAAAGAGTAAATTTAGGAACTGCTGCAATCGAAAATCCAGAGTGGACAGCAAAAGTGATTGGGCAATATGGCGAGAAGATTGCCGTTGGTCTAGATGTTCGAGGTCATACCCTGGCAACTCGTGGTTGGACCGAACAGGGTGGGGATCTCTTCGAGATGATTTCTAAATTAGATGCAGCTGGTTGTTCGCGTTACATAGTCACAGATGTAACGAAAGATGGAACTCTTACTGGTCCAAATTTAGAATTGTTGCGTGAGGTTTGTGCCGCAACTAGTGCACCAGTAATCGCAAGTGGTGGAATTTCTGAATTACAAGACTTGATAGATCTTCGAGCAATGACAAATCTAGGAGTTGAAGGAGCGATTGTCGGAAAGGCAATTTACTCTGGTGCTTTTTCGTTAGTGCAGGCTCTGGAAGTAGCTGTTAAATGACGCTAGCCAAAAGAATTATTCCTTGCCTCGACGTTGCTGGTGGCCGAGTTGTCAAAGGCGTGAACTTTAAAGATCTCGTCGATGCTGGCGATCCTGTGGAACTTGCCAAAAAATACAATCTTGAAGGCGCCGATGAATTAACTTTTCTTGATATTTCAGCAAGTATTGAAGAGCGTGCAACAACTCTAGAGATTGTTCGCCAGACTGCGGAACAAGTATTCATTCCCCTCACAGTAGGTGGCGGCATTCGCAGTGCAGAGAATGTAAATGAATTATTGCGAGCAGGGGCCGATAAAGTTTCAATTAATACTGCTGCAATAAGTAGGCCGGAATTGATAAATGAAATTTCAGATAGATTTGGCAATCAAGTTTTAGTTTTGTCTGTAGATGCCAGACGAGCAGAAACAAAGTCTGGTTTCGAGGTTACAACACATGGTGGACGTAACAGTTCTGGCCTCGATGCGTTGGCTTGGATAGAAGAAGGAATTCTTAGAGGCGTTGGGGAAATTCTTCTGAATTCAATGGACGCAGATGGTACAAAATCTGGATTCGATATCGAGATGTTAAAGGCAGTCCGAGAAATTTCGAGCGTACCTGTTATCGCAAGTGGTGGTGCCGGAAAGCTTTCAGATTTTGCTCAAGCAATTGAAGCGGGCGCAGATGCCGTCTTAGCCGCAAGCGTCTTTCACTTCGGTGAATTTACGATTACCGATGTCAAGAAAGATCTCGCGAGACACGGTTTTCCAATTCGCGCATGATTAGAAATAGTGGACAATAGCGGTATGACCAGCATCCCAACTTCGATTGCAGAGCGCTTAGCTGCCGGTGAATTGATCGCCGCGATTGCGCAAGACGCTGACAATAACGAAGTTTTGATGATGGCATGGATGAATCAAGAAGCTCTTGAAAAAACTTTAGACACAAAACGCGCAACTTACTGGAGCCGTAGTCGAAACTCGCTCTGGATAAAGGGCGAAACTTCTGGTCATTTCCAGGACGTTTTATCTCTTGCCTTTGATTGTGATAGCGATTGTATTTTGTTGCAAGTAAAACAAATAGGCGCTGCTTGCCATACTGGTGAGCGAACATGTTTTCATTCAGGAATTGAATTGCCATGATTAAAGCGTCGCTTCTTTTTATCTCAGTTTTTGTAATCGGGTATCTAATTCTTCGCTTATCCAGGCGAGGTATATCAAAGAAGTATGACCGCAAACCAGAAAATTCTTGGAGCGCTTTGAATGATGGAATTGATCCCTCACTATGAACCTAAATACTATGAATCTAAAGACAAAAATAACCTCATATCAGTCCTGGCTAACTTTCATATTTAGATTAATTCTTGGCGGCGTGCTTCTTGTTGCGGGTGCTTTGAAGGTTACTGATCCATATGCATCTGCAACCTCGGTTCGGGCATATCAAATCCTGCCAATTGATTTAGCAAATTTCCTTGGATTCGTTCTCCCATTTATTGAAGTGGCTATCGGAATATTTCTAATTGTTGGAATTTGGGTTCGCCTAGCAGCAATTGCGGGTGGAGCACTAATGATCATGTTCATTATTGCGATAGGTCAAGCATGGATCCGGGGAATCTCTTTAGATTGTGGCTGCTTCGGCAAAGGTGGGTTGCTCGCCAATGATGAACTTCCTGTCTGGACTTACACCATCGAAATAGCGCGAGATATCGCCCTTTTAATCGTGGCCGGTTATTTATTTCGCTTCCCGCAGGGTAAATTAGGTTTCGACAAATAACAGCTGGTTAAACATCTAGGAGAGATGCCATGGCAAACGATAAATCAGGCGATAAAGGATTACGCGCAATCGTAATTGGAATGATTGTTTTTGTTATAACAGTCACCGGAGTTTTCATTTATTTCGACAAGAAGCCAGCAACAAATGTTGCTTCGCCAGCATCAATCTCTAAGGCCGATGGTTCAGGATTGGTCTTTAATCCAGAGTTAACCAACCAGATAGATATCTGGGAAGACTTCCAATGTCCAGCATGTCGCAGTTTTGAGGCTGTAAATAATGAATACATCAAGAAGGTAATTGCAGAGAAGAAGGCGAAAGTTGTTTTTCACCCACTTACATTTATTGGGGAGCGCTCAAGCAATGGAGTTAATGAATCAATAATCGCTGCAAATGCTTCAGCTTGTGCGATGGATGAAGGCAAGTTCCTTGAGATGCACGAGTTGATTTATCAGAATCAGGGAGCCGAGAATTCTGGAATATACTCTAAGGAATTTATGATCATGCTAGGAATTAAGGCTGGCTTAAGTTCGGCTAAATTCCAAGATTGTGTAAGCAATGGAAATTACGATGACTGGACTCAAGCAAGTGCTTCGTTTGCAGCAGTCAAGAACATTAATTCGACACCAACCGTTTCCGTAAATGGTAAGGAATTGAGTCGAGAGACCCCTGACAATGACTACAACAATCCGGCTAAATTTAAAGCCGCTCTTGCTGCTGGTGGAATCAAATAATCTTTAGGGATTGTTTTTAGCAGAGCCTAAATGTGGAAATTTATCCCAACTCCGAGTTCTTCAACTTTGGAGTTGGGATTTTTTACTTTTCACTACTACGCACTAGCAATTCTTCTTGGAATTGTTGCTGCCATTTGGTTAACAAAGAGACGCTATGCAGCAATGGGAGGAAATCCAAATGAAATTTCTGACCTGGCTTTCTTTGTAATTCCAGCTGGAATAATCGGGGGTCGGATCTACCATGTAATAACTTCGCCCCAAAAGTACTTCGGTGAGGATGGTTCACCAATTCAAGCAGTGCAAATATGGCGGGGTGGCTTGGGAATTTGGGGCGCAATTTCTTTAGGTGGTTTAGCCGCCTATGTTTTTTTCAGAGTTAGAAAACGCTCACTAAATTTTGCGCAATTAGCCGATGCAATCGCCCCAGGTTTATTGCTTGCGCAGGGGATAGGTAGATTTGGTAATTGGTTTAATGGTGAGTTATTCGGTAAACCGACATCGCTTTTTTGGGGATTGGAAATTCCATTAGCGAACAGACCTACTGGCTTTGAAGATTTTGAAACTTTCCATCCCACATTTCTTTACGAAGCAATCTGGTGCTTTCTAATAGCTTTTCTTATTATGCGCCTCAATGTATTTCAGAATTTAAAATCTTCCGGGACAATTTTTATCTTTTATGTAATGGCTTACTCGTTTGGAAGGCTCTTTATCGAAAGCGTACGGATCGATGAAGCCAACTTAATTCTGGGGCTAAGGCTAAATATCTGGGTTTCGGTGTTTATGTTCCTTGGGGCATGCGGGCTTTTTTTCCGCAAGAATTCGGTCAATCCCAGCAAGTTATAACACGAGGAGATAGGGTTGGACCATGGCTTTGGAAGATGTTTATCTCAGAAATAAGTATCACAAGACTCATCGTGCCGGTTGGTTGCGCGCTGCAGTTCTCGGCGCAAATGATGGCCTGGTTTCTACTGCAAGTTTGATGATTGGCGTATCGGCTGCACGGGCCGATAGTTTTTTAATAACTGCAGGAGCTGCGGGAATTGCAGCAGGGGCAATGTCGATGGCAGTAGGAGAATATATTTCAGTTAGATCGCAGAATGACATTGAAGAATCTGATCGTTTGTTAGAGATTGAACATTTAGCAGTTGATCCAGCAGGAGAGTTAGAAGAGCTAATTGAAATTTATATGAACCGTGGTCTTGATCGTGAATTAGCAACAAAGGTTGCTCAGGCTATGAGTGAGAAGGATGCCCTTGCGGCGCATCTTCGTGATGAACTTGGACAATTTCCACATACCAAGGCCCGACCGGTCCAAGCCTCTGTTGCATCCGCCTTAAGTTTTACATTTGGCGGACTTGTTCCATTTGCTGGCGCACTTGCTCCAACTGTTGGAACAAAGGTGATGAGCATAATTGTCTTCACTCTTCTAGGTTTAATAGGAACTGGCGTCTTGAGCGCACGGATCGCTGGTTCGCGTTACCTCAAAACGACGATTCGAATTCTCATCGGCGGCTCTTTAGGTATGGCAATCACAGCGGGAATCGGGTCTTTGGTTCACCTGTCGGGTATCTAAATCCGCCCGCGATTGCTATCCTTTTTGAGGTAAACTTTACCTAGTAATTATTTGGGCCACTGTTGTCCCGAGCCACCTAAGCAAGATTTTTTAGGAGTTCTCGTGACCTTATTTTCAACAGTGCCAACCGCACAGGGTTTATATGACCCATCTCAAGAGCGCGACTCTTGTGGTGTTGCAATGGTTGCAACGTTGAAACGTAAAGCAACCCACGAAATTGTTTCTCAGGGATTGACCGCACTTCGCAACATGGAGCATCGCGGTGCTACTGGCGCAGAACCAGACAGTGGTGATGGCGCAGGAATATTAATTTGTATTCCAGATACTTTCTATCGCGAAGTCGTAGATTTCAAATTACCTGAGGTTGGCAAGTACGCGACTGGAATTGTATTTGTAGATAAATCTTTCGATGATCGCACTGCACTTGAGGCAATTGCCGATGAAGAGGGACTTCGAATTCTTGGCTGGCGCGAACTTCCGATTGAGAAAAAATCGATTGGCAAAACCGCTCTATCGGTAATGCCTAAATTTGAACAGATCTTCGTAGCCGGCAAGAACAATGAATTTGATTTAGACCTAGAACGACTTGCGTTCTGTTTTAGAAAACGGATTGAACATCGCTTCCCACTGTATGTCCCATCACTTTCGGCGCGCACAATTGTTTATAAAGGAATGCTAACAACTGGTCAACTTGAGGAATTTTTCCCAGATCTCTCTGACATCCGAGTGGTTTCTACTCTTGCACTTGTGCACTCTAGATTTTCAACAAATACTTTCCCATCATGGCCACTTGCGCACCCTTATAGATTTATCGCCCACAATGGTGAAATCAATACTGTTCGCGGAAATCGTAACTGGATGCGCGCCCGTGAATCGTTACTCGAGAGTGACATTATTCCTGGAGATTTAAATCGACTATTTCCTATCGTCGATAACTCAAGTAGCGACTCCGGCTCTTTCGATGAAGTTTTAGAGCTTTTATATCTTGGTGGCCGTTCACTACCTCATTCAGTATTAATGATGATTCCAGAGGCCTGGGAAAACCACGCAACTATGTCGCAGTCACGTAAAGATTTCTACGCGTTCCACTCAACAATCATGGAACCTTGGGATGGCCCAGCCTGCATAACTTTCACGGACGGCAAACAAATCGGCGCAGTATTGGATCGAAATGGCTTACGTCCATCTCGCTATTGGATTACAAAAGATGGACTTGTAGTTCTAGCAAGTGAATTTGGAGTTTTAGATTTCAAGCCAGAAGATATTGAGAGCAAGGGTCGATTGAAGCCCGGACGTATGTTCTTAGTAGATATTGAAGAAGGTCGAATCATTGAAGATGACGAGATTAAAGATGCGCTAGCAACAGCGGCTCCGTATAGCGAGTGGCTCGATGCCGGGCTTGTGCGTTTAGAAGACTTGCCATCACGCGAACACATTGTTTACCCGCATTCTTCAGTTGTGCGTCGTCAACGTGCATTTGGTTACACCGAAGAAGAGTTAAGAATTATTTTGACACCGATGGCTAAATCTGGTGGCGAAGCACTTGGCTCAATGGGAACTGATTCACCAATCGCTGCGCTATCGGCAAAACCGAGATTGCTTTACGACTATTTTTCTCAGCTCTTTGCCCAGGTTACAAACCCACCGTTGGATGCGATTCGTGAAGAGTTAGTTACAAGTCTTGGTGGTTCTTTGGGTCCAGAAATTAATTTGCTCAATCCTGGTCCAGCATCATGTCGTCAGATTGCTCTCGATTTTCCAGTAATTGATAATGATGAACTTGCAAAGTTAATTCATGTAAACGCGGATGGAAATCAACCTGGCTTTGCTTCTCATGTTGTGCGCGGACTCTTCCCGGTGCAAGGTGGTGGCGAGGCTCTCGCGAATCGCATCACTGAAATTCGCCAAGAAGTTTCGCAAGCTATCAAAGATGGCGCGCACATAATTGTCCTATCGGATCGAGATGGCGATGCTGAAGATGCACCGATTCCATCACTACTTTTGACCGCGGCGGTTCATCATCATTTGATTCGAGAAAAAACTCGGACCAAAGTTGGATTAGTTGTGGAATCGGGTGAGGTCCGCGAAGTTCACCATGTTGCACTCTTGGTTGGTTTCGGTGCTGCTGCAATTAACCCTTATCTAGCTATGGAATCTGCCGAAGATCTAGTTCGCCAAGGAGTAATAACAGGAATTACCCCAGAAAAAGCAGTTGCGAATTTAATTAAATCTCTTGGCAAAGGTGTACTAAAAGTTATGTCGAAGATGGGTATTTCTACTATCTCTTCCTACACCGGTGCCCAAGTATTTGAGGCCATTGGTTTATCACGCGAAGTAGTCGACGAATATTTTGTCGGTGTAACTTCAAAATTAGGCGGAGTTTCTATCGACATGATTGCGCAAGAAACCGTCAAGCGACACCACATTGCATATCCACCAGGGGGAGAAATTCCTGGCACAAAACGTTTGCCTATCGGTGGCGAATATCAGTGGCGCCGTGACGGTGAGCCACACCTATTTGATCCGGAAACAGTCTTTGCGTTGCAACATGCAACTCGCAATAAGCGTTATGACATATTCAAGAAATACACGAACCGAGTTGATGATCAATCAAAGCGTCTAATGACGTTGCGTGGGCTCTTTGAATTCAAAACTGGAATGCGTCCAGCAATTTCTATTGATGAAGTTGAAGGTCGTTCTGAAATTATCAAGCGATTCTCTACTGGTGCAATGTCTTATGGCTCTATTTCTGCTGAAGCACACGAAACACTCGCAATAGCGATGAACCGACTTGGTGGTAAATCAAATACTGGTGAAGGTGGCGAGGATCCAGGTCGTTACATCCTGGAAGCAAATGGTGATTCCCGTCGATCAGCTATTAAACAAGTAGCTTCTGGTCGATTCGGTGTTACTAGTGAATATTTAGTCAACGCGGATGACATTCAAATAAAGATGGCACAAGGTGCAAAACCTGGAGAGGGCGGACAACTTCCTGGTGGCAAGGTTTATCCATGGATTGCCAAGGTTCGCTATTCAACCCCTGGTGTTGGATTAATTTCGCCACCACCTCATCATGATATTTACTCCATCGAAGATTTAGCACAGTTAATTCATGATTTAAAGAACGCTAATAAGGATGCACGTGTTCACGTGAAATTAGTTGCAGAAGTTGGGGTTGGAACTGTTGCGGCTGGCGTAAGCAAAGCGCACGCCGACGTTGTTTTGATTTCTGGTCATGATGGTGGCACTGGTGCTTCGCCGCTCACATCTTTAAAGCACGCAGGTGCCCCTTGGGAATTAGGTCTTGCTGAAACTCAACAGACACTGATGTTAAATGGGCTACGTGATCGCATAGTTGTTCAAGTTGATGGTCAGATGAAGACCGGTCGTGACATTGTTATCGCTGCGTTATTGGGCGGCGAAGAATTTGGTTTTGCAACAGCGCCACTAGTTGTTTCTGGTTGCGTAATGATGCGCGTCTGCCATTTAGATACTTGCCCAGTTGGGGTGGCAACTCAAAATCCAGAATTGCGTGCGAAGTTTAATGGCAAGCCAGAATTCGTAGAGACCTTCTTTGAATACATAGCTGATGAAGTGCGCGAAATTTTGGCCGAACTTGGCTTCAGTACTTTAGAAGAAGCGATTGGTCAGGTTGAATATTTAGATACAAAGAAGGCAATCACTCACTGGAAGGCGAGTGGTTTGGACTTGGCTCCGCTATTGGCTGCGCCAGTGTTCGATACCGATGCGCCACGTAGAAACACAACTACTCAGGATCACGGATTAGCTGGAGCGCTAGATAATAAATTAATTGAACTGGCAGCACCTGCGCTCAATTCAAGCGAGATAGTGAATATCGAAATGCCAATTAAGAATGTAAATCGCACCGTAGGAACCATGTTGGGATCTGAAATTACTCGCAAGTTTGGTGGCGCCGGATTGCCTAAAGACTCTGTAAACATTAATTTCCACGGAACTGCTGGTAACTCTTTTGGTGCATTCATTCCTCAAGGCCTAACACTTCGACTTTATGGCGATGCTAATGATTATGTCGCTAAGGGTCTCTCAGGTGGACGTGTAATTGTTCGACCAGATGAGAAAGCAACATTCGTATCAGAGTTGAATGTGATTGCCGGAAACGTTATTGGATATGGCGCTACTGCAGGCCAGATCTTTATCCGTGGAAGAGTAGGCGAGCGGTTCTGCGTTAGAAACTCTGGCGCAACAGCTGTTGTAGAAGGTATTGGCGATCATGGATGCGAATACATGACCGGCGGTATCGCGCTGATTCTTGGAAGAACTGGACGAAACTTCGCAGCAGGCATGTCTGGTGGAAGAGCTTTTGTTCTCGATCTCGATGCTGCTCTAGTTAATACCGAATTAGTAGATGTCCTTTCACTTCCAGCAGATCAAGAAGTGTTTGTTAGAGATTTACTCTCTAACTTTGAAGTTGAAACTGGTTCTAAGGTAGCGAATAAGTTGTTAAAGAAGTGGGATGAAAATAAGAAGCGAATCTCTATGGTTATGCCTCGCGATTATGCACGCGTGCTTGCAGCAATGGAGCGAGCAGAACGTGAAGGTTTACCAGTAGATAAGGCAGTTATGGAGGCCGTGAATGGGTGATCCAAAAGGGTTTTTAACAACACGGCGCGAAACACCAACACGCAGGCCAGTGGATGTTCGCATCCTTGATTGGAAAGAAGTTTACGAGCCACAAGATTTAACTGACTTAAAGAAACAGGCTGGTCGCTGCATGGATTGTGGAGTTCCCTTCTGCCACCAAGGCTGCCCTCTTGGGAATTTAATTCCAGAGTGGAACGATTTAATCTGGCGCGGTGAAATGAGCGAAGCAATCGATCGCTTACATGCGACAAACAACTTTCCAGAATTCACTGGTCGCTTATGTCCAGCGCCGTGTGAAACCGCATGTGTAGTCGCTATTAACGATGATGCCGTAACTATTAAGCAGGTTGAACTTCGTACTATTGAAGAAGCTTTCGCTAACGGCTCTGTTATTCCACTTCCATCCGAAAGACTTACCGGTAAAACTGTTGCTGTAATAGGTTCTGGTCCTGCAGGTTTAGCAGCGGCCCAACAACTAACACGTGCCGGCCATACGGTTGCGGTTTATGAGCGCGGGGCAAAACCAGGTGGCTTACTTCGCTACGGAATTCCAGAATTTAAAATGGAGAAATCGATTCTTGATCGTCGAATCTCTCAGATGGAGAACGAAGGAACTCGTTTTCGTAGTGGAATTAATGTTGGAGTAGACATAACTGGAAGCGAATTAAAAACAAAGTACGATGCAATTGTTTTAGCAGTCGGTGCAACAAATTGGCGCGATCTCCAAGTTCCTGGTCGAGATTTCAAAGGCGTTCATCAAGCCATGGAATATCTACCTTGGGGAAATGCTCAAGGGTTAAATGAATTACAAGAAGCACCACCAATAAATGCGCATGGTAAGCACGTGGTAATTCTTGGTGGCGGCGATACTGGCGCAGATTGTTTGGGAACTGCAATCCGTCAAGGTGCGGCAAGTGTCACGCAATTAGAAATCATGCCGAGACCAACAGAGGAACGTCCTTCTGCTCAGCCGTGGCCAACTTATCCAATGATTTATCGGGTAAGCAGCGCACATGAAGAAGCCGGGGAGCGCATGTTTGCGGTTTCGACAGAAGAATTTCTTGGCGATGCAAACGGAAATTTACATGGAATTAAACTTGTAGAAACTGAATTAATCGATGGGAAATTCGTGAAAGTCGAAGGATCGGAAAAAGAAATCCCAGCAGATTTAGTATTCCTTGCATTGGGATTCGTTGGCCCAGAAAAGTCTGAACTTCTAAAGCAGTTGGAAGTCACTTTTGATGATCGTGGAAATATTGTCCGAGATGATAAATATTCGACGACTGTTGAAGGCGTTTATGTCGCTGGCGATGCTGGACGAGGTCAATCACTAATTGTGTGGGCAATTGCTGAAGGCAGAAGCGCAGCTGCAGCCGTTGATGAATTTCTCGTTGGCGAAACTCAACTACCTTCGCCAATCGAGCCAACTGCTCGTTCAATGATGGTCTAATAGATCATTCGTTACACTAATAACTAAATAGAGAGCGGTTTTAAATGCGTAAAGCGAAAATTGTTTGCACCATGGGGCCAGCCGTTGAGGCACCGGGGAAGGTCGAGCAATTAATCGCTGCTGGGATGAATACGGCCCGACTTAATTTATCGCACGGTGGCTATCCAGAACATCAGGCAAGACTCGATGCGGTCAGAGCCGCAGCAACTAAAGCAGGTGTCGCAGTAGCAGTTCTTGTTGATTTACAAGGACCAAAGATTCGCCTTGCAAGATTTGAAAACGGACCGCACGATTTGGCTCGAGGAGATATCTTCACAATTACAACTGACGAGGTATCAGGCACAAAGGATCGAGTCGGCACTACTTACAAAGGTTTACCAGGGGATTGCAAACCGGGAGACCGAATTTTAATTGACGACGGAAAAGTTACTGTCGAAGTTGTTGAAGTAAAAGGCAATGATGTTGTTACAAAGTGCATCGAACCTGGAGCTGTTAGCAACAACAAAGGCATAAATCTTCCTGGAGTTGCAGTTTCAGTGCCGGCGCTTTCAGAGAAGGATAAAGAAGATCTACGTTGGGGTTTGCGCGCAGGGGCAGATTTTATCGCGCTCTCATTTGTTCGTAGCGCTAAAGATATTGAAGATGTTCATTTAATTATGAAACAAGAGGGTATACACCGCCCCGTTATTGCAAAGATCGAGAAGCCACAAGCTGTTGATAATTTAGAAGAAATTATCGCCGCCTTCGATGGCATCATGGTTGCGCGCGGTGATTTGGGTGTTGAAATGCCGATTGAGGAAGTTCCACTAGTCCAGAAACGATGCGTAATGCTTTCGCGCGAAGCGGCGAAACCGGTAATTGTTGCAACCCAGATGCTGGATTCGATGATTTCAAGTTCCAGACCAACGCGAGCCGAAGCAACCGATTGTGCTAATGCAGTTCTAGATGGCGCAGATGCCTTGATGTTATCTGGCGAAACAAGTGTTGGAGACTTCGCAATCGAAGCAGTTACAACAATGGCACGAATTATCGAACGAACCGAAGAAGTAATGCTTGATCGCATTCCGGCGCTACAACATGATCCAAAGACCAAAGGTGGGGCTATCACTAAGGCTGCAACTGAGGTTGGCGCAATTATCGGCGCGAAATATTTAGTTGCATTTACTCAAAGCGGAGATTCTGCACGTCGCATGTCCAGACTTCGTTCTCCAATAAATATTATGGCTCTAACTCCGATCCCCGAGGTCTTTAATCAATTGGCACTGTCTTGGGGTGTTGAACCAAAAATCACACCGATGGTTTCGCATACCGATGAAATGGTTGCCCAAGTAGACCGAATATTGATTGATTCTCATCGCGTAGCAAAGGGCGATAGCGTCATCATTGTTGCTGGTTCGCCTCCAGGAATTCCGGGTTCGACCAATGCAATGCGTGTTCACCGCGTAGGAGATGCTGTTGAAGGAATTGCTCCGGCATATCGCAAGTAGTTAAAGTATGGGGAGTGATTTAAGTAGAATTACTGAAATAATTGCCTCGGTACTCCAACGGTAGAGAGGGCGGACTCAAAATCCGCACAGTGTCGGTTCAAATCCGACTCGAGGCACATGTCAGAAAAATCAGAAAAAGGGCAAGAGATTAGAGCAGCCAGAATTTTGGTTGCCGAAGATGAAGCGTTGATTCGCCTTGATCTCGTAGAGATGTTGACTGAAGCTGGTTACGAAGTTGTTGCTCAAGCTACAAATGGCCTCGAAGCTATTGCACTAGCAAAAGAATTTAAACCAGATCTTGCAATCCTCGACGTGAAGATGCCGGAGCTTGATGGAATTTCTGCAGCCCAAGAAATAATTGAAATCTCTCCAGTCTTAATGCTTACCGCCTTTAGCCAGAAAGAATTAGTAGAACGCGCACGCGATGCCGGTGTCATGGCATATGTCGTTAAGCCATTTAGCATTAGTGACCTAACACCAGCAATCGAAGTAGCAATGAGCAGACATCTGCAAATGCGCTCCTTGAAAGAAGAAGTCGCCGACTTACATGAACGCCTTGAGACCCGAAAAATTATTGATCGCGCCAAGGGCATCTTGATGAAGGCAATGAACCTAAGTGAGCCAGAAGCCTTCGGCTGGATTCAGCGGGCAGCCATGGACCGCCGGATAAGCATGAAGGCAGTGGCCGAAGCTGTCATCTCCCCAGAATCAGTTCCTGACCGCTAAGAGCCTTTATGCCTGCCTGTCTGCCTATGTAACAATTGGATAAAGAGTGCGTAAATCGTACAATTTAACTTGAGTTCACCTCTAGTTCACCTATACCCTTCACCTCTCCCTGTCCCGGGACGGAAATATCAATCTGTGCGAAGCACAGGAAAACAGGAAGGTCTACATGAACAAGAACTCAAAGGTTGTTCTTGCCGTTGTAGCTGCTTCTGTTCTTGCATTAGGAACAGTCTCAGCAACAACTGCAACAGCTGCAGTTAAAGAAGTAACACTTGCATTCCAAGGTCCACTTTCAGGTGGAGCAGCGCAAGCTGGTAAGGATGAAGTTGCAGGAGCTATTTACGCAATTGCTGAATACATGGCAACAAATCCAAAAGTTAAGGTAAAGCTAATCCAGGTTGACGATCAAGGCAGCGGAACACAATCTGCAATCGTTTCTCCAGGAGTTGCTCGTAATAAGGCTGTAGTCGGTGTTATCGGATCTGCTTATTCAGGCGCAACTGAAAATGCATTCCCTTCATACAAGGCTGCTGGTATGCCAATGGTTTCACCTTCAGCTTCACGCGTAACACTTACAAAACCAGGCGCACCTGATTCTGGTTTCCCAATTTTCCACCGTGTTGTTCCTAAGGACAGCCTTCAAGGTCCAGCACTTGCACGTCTAGCCGTTAAGGGCGTTACAAGCCCAGCTGTTTACTATGTTGATGATCAATCACCATACGGCGAAGGTCTTCGCGACGAAGCACTTTCAACTTTGAAGAAGCTTTCAACAATCGTTGGCAAGGATTCCTTGCTTCCTATCGTTGGTGGCGACTATTCAGCGATTGCTGCAAAGGTAAAGGCTGCAAAGGCTAACTCAGTTGTTTACTTCGGTTACGACATTGATGCTGGTGCATTTGTTAAGTCACTTCGCGACGCTGGTTACACTGGCGTATTCGCTGTTGGCGATGGCGCTGCAACATTATCATTCATCACAACAGCTGGTAAAAAAGCTGCTGAAGATACTCGCATTACTCAAGGAGAAATTCCTTTTGATAACATCGCAACAGCTGCACAAAAGGCTGCTTTCACAAAGGCAACTGGCGTAAATGTTGCTGGCGGATACGTAACTAACACAATCAACGCAACTAACGTATTCCTACAATGCATCAAAGAAGGAAAAGTTAGACGCCCAGGAATCTTGAATTGTATTAAGAGTGGAAGCTTCACTGATTTCGCTGGTGGAACATTCCAATTCAACCGTTACGGCGATACTAAAGATCCAGCACCAATCGGAGCTTTCTATGTTGTCGATGGCGCAATTACATATAAGCACATTGCATAAATTGCTTAATATGGCTTAATTAACTAATTTAGAAAATTAAATTAGTTCAGAATTAGTGCCTGTAGACCTTGGTTTACAGGCACTATTCTTGTAACATCGAAAATAGATAGAGAACTCATAATTTAGGAGATCATGAATTTTTCAGTTTTAACCAGTCAATTCTGGTCCTTAACGCTCTCAGGTATCTCACTTGGTTTGATTTACGTATTGATAGCACTTGGTTACACCATGGTTTATGGCGTCCTTCGCCTAATCAACTTCGCAAACTCTGAAATCTTTATGGTCGGAACCTTCGCGGTTGTTTTTGCCGAAACTGGCCTTACCGGAAACACTTTAGATTCCGAGCCTCTTAAAGGAATGCAATTAATTTTAACTTTGGGCCTTGCGATGTTAATTGCAATGGCAGCTTCTGGATTTACTGCAGTAATGGTTGAGATTTTGGCCTATCGGAGATTGCGTGCACGTGGAAGCAATCGACTAGCAAGTTTGATTTCTGCAATCGGTATGTCGATTGCGCTATCTGAAGCGGCAAGCGTTTTAACCCATGCGAGACCACAATCAAATCCACGATTATTGGAGAAGACTTCTTTAGGTGAAATAGCGGGCGCGAACTTTCGAGTAGACACGGTGCTAGTTCTTGTTGCAGCGATAGTCATGTTCTTGCTTCTTGATCGTTTTGTGAATAAAACTCGCGTTGGTATTGCTATTCGCGCAGTTTCTATGTCCGAAGAGAACGCCAAGTTGATGGGTGTGAATCTTAACCGGGTAATTTCAGTGACATTTCTTGTCGGCGGGATTATGACTGGTGCCGCTGCATTCTTGTTTATGACGGTTTATGAGACGACAAAGTTCAATGTTGGTTTTAGCTTAGGCTTGGCGGCTTTTACCGCCGCAGTTCTAGGTGGAATCGGTAATCTTCGTGGCGCCTTCTGGGGCGGAATTACTCTGGGAATTTTAGAAACAATGTCTGCAGCAGTCCTAGGCAGTCAGTGGAAGGCAGTAACAGTTTTCGTTGTCTTAGTCTTAGTACTTCTAGTTCGACCAAATGGGTTATTTGGCGAAGCTGTTCAGCAAGCGAGGGCCTAAGAATATGTTTAACCTTAGAGATGCGGGATCTAATTTTTGGGATAAATTGAATCGCGTTCAACGCACAACTTTTATCTTGGTAATACTGGGATTTGTACTTCTAGTTCCATACATGGATACTTTTGGCCCAACTAGTTTTGTTAATACACCGATTGCATCATTTAGAGATGCCCTTGTATATCCAATCGGCATGTTTGTCCTAATGGGTCTTGGATTAAATATTGTTGTTGGCAAGAGCGGGCTTCTAGATCTGGGTTACGTTGCTTTCTTTGCAATCGGCGCCTATACACAAGCCATTCTCTCCACCACAACTTCGTTAAATATGTGGGAAATCATGCCTATAGGTATAGGTCTGGCAATGCTCTCCGGAGTTATTCTGGGACTTCCAACTCTTCGACTCCGTGGTGATTATCTAGCAATTGTTACGTTGGGCTTTGGTGAGATAACTCGAATTGTAGTTCTGAACTCAGATTTCACAGGTGGCACAAATGGAATTCCAAATATTCCGCCACCACCAAAAATTGGGCCAATAGTTTTTGACATCATGAATCCGCAGAATTATTACTATGTAGTAGTTGTAATGATTTTGTTAACTATCTGGATGGTTCGTCGCTTAACAATTCGCCGTGCCGGACGTGCGTGGGAAGCGATTCGTCAAGACGAAGATGTTGCCATGCTTATGGGTGTTCCAACGCTCAGGTACAAGCTTTGGTCTTTCACAATTGGTGGTGGAGTTGGTGGCGCAGCAGGTGTTCTCTTCGCATCAAAGGTAATGGTAATTGCGCCTGGAATGTTTGATTTCCAAGTTTCAATTTTGATTCTTGCCTGCGTGGTCTTCGGTGGAATTGGAAATATCTGGGGAGTGGTTCTTGGCGGAGTAGCTCTTGCATACATTCCAGAGCGAATCCGTTTCTTGACAGAAACCCGTCAACTAGCCTTTGGTCTCGTTCTTGTAATCATGATGAATTTCCGCCCAGATGGAATGCTGCCGCGAAAGAAACGTGAAAAAATTAGAGAGAAGAAGAAGGAGATCAAATAATGTCTGAAAAAATTCTTGAACTCCGAAATCTAACTATGCAATTTGGTGGCGTTAAGGCGCTTGATGATGTAAGTATTCATGTGAATAAAGGAGAGATTTGTGCCTTGATTGGTCCAAATGGTGCTGGCAAGACGACGGTATTCAATGTTGTTACTGGAGTTTATGCGGCAACCTCTGGAGATATTGTTTTTAACGGTGCCTCAATTTTAGGCAAGAAGCGTCACTTAATTACCAAACTCGGACTGGCTCGAACATTTCAAAACGTCCGGCTCTTTGGTGATATGACCGCTCTTGAAAACGTCATCACAGCTACAGATGTTCACAAGAAATCTGGGCTAATTGATGGTTTATTTGGAACTCCAAGATCTCGTCGTGAAGAACGTGAATCGAAAGAGCGCGCACATGAACTTCTTGCGTTCTTAGGCATCGATCACCGAGCAGATCAACTAGGAAAAAACCTTCCTTACGGTGACCAACGCCGTCTTGAAATTGCGCGGGCACTTGGAACAGAACCGCAAGTTCTACTTTTGGATGAACCAGCAGCGGGTTTCAACCCAGCGGAAAAAGTAGCATTGGCAAATGACATCAAAAAGATTCGCGATGCTGGCTATACCGTGTTGCTAATCGAGCACGATATGTCGCTGATTATGGGGATCTCAGATCGCGTGATTGTTCTAGATTTCGGCAAGAAGATTGCGGATGACATTCCAAGCAAAGTTCAGAACGATCCAAAGGTAATCGAAGCATATTTAGGAGCACCTGCTGATGCGTCTTGAAATTAAAGATCTACACGTATTTTACGGAAAGATTGAAGCAATTAAAGGCATCAGTGTTGTTGTAAACCAGGGTGAAATTGTTACTCTGATTGGCGCTAATGGTGCTGGCAAAACTACAACTTTAAAAACCATTTCTGGCATACGTCCTGTCACTAGTGGTTCTATTACATTTGACGGCCAGGACATTTCTAAGATGCCAGCCCATGATCGCGTTGCACTAGGTATTTCGCAAGCGCCAGAGGGTCGCGGAATCTTTCCCGGAATGACCGTTCTCGAAAATCTAGAAATCGGAAAATACTTCAGAAAAGATCGCAAGCACGAAATGAAAGAAGATCTGGAGAAGGTTTACCACCTATTTCCAAGACTGAAGGAGCGCGCCTCCCAAGCCGGCGGAACTCTTTCTGGTGGCGAGCAACAGATGCTTGCAATCGGGCGGGCACTTATGGCACGTCCTAAAGTGTTACTTCTCGATGAGCCTTCTATGGGCCTCGCACCAATGATGATTGCGAACATTTTCAAGATTATTACGGAGATTAATACTGAACTCGGCACAACAATTCTTTTGGTTGAACAGAATGCACAGCAGGCGCTGCAACGTGCTCACCGTGCTTATGTTCTTGAAACTGGAAAAGTTGTTAAAGAAGCTAAGGCCTCTGATCTGCTAAATGATCCAGATGTTCGTGCTGCTTATCTTGGAACTGGCGCTGGCGCGCACTAATTAGCTTCGTTCGGCCAGAATCAAACAGGTAATTCTTGAGGTACAAGTTTTTTCGCCTGCCTCATTTGTAATAACTACTTCGTAACAACAAAGTGTTTTGCCGAGTGAAATCGCGGTTGCAGTTCCAATCACAAAGCCAGATGTCGCCGACTTGTGATGTGTGGCATTTATATCAACACCAACAATCTTGCGATTAACCCCCGCATGTAGCGCGGTTCCAATCGAACCCAGACTTTCCGCTAGAACAACACTGGCACCGCCATGCAGTAATCCCATTGGTTGGGTATTGCCTTCAACTGGCATTTTTGCAACAAGTCGTTGGGGAGTGGCTTCGAGAATTTCAATTCCCATTTTCTCGCCAAGTGCACCGCTGCCACGCTTCTTTAGAATTTCGAGGAAATCATCCATGTTGGTAAGTCTAACCAATAGACTCGCCGGAAATGAGCGCTACTAAAAAACTTTTATTAATTGATGGGCATTCTCTTGCCTATCGGGCGTTCTATGCCTTGCCCGCGGAAAATTTCGTGACCTCTGGTGGTCAGCACACAAATGCCATCTATGGCTTTGCCTCGATGCTCATAAATTTAATCTCCTCCGAGAAGCCAACACATATTGCTACGGCCTTTGATGTATCGCGCAAAACATTTCGCTCTGAACGTTTTCCAGACTACAAGGCCAATCGTTCGGCTACGCCGGATGAATTTAGATCGCAGACAAGTTTCTTATACGAGTTAGTTAGCGGTTTTGGAATCAGACATTTTGCAGTTGAAGGCTTTGAAGCAGACGACATCATTGCTACCTTGGCTAAGCGGGCTGAGAGTGAAGACTTTGAAGTTTTAATTTGCACTGGTGATCGAGATTCATTCCAGTTAATTAACGAGAAGACAACTGTTTTGTATCCAAAACGAGGTGTTACTGATTTAGCGAGAATGACACCAGATGCAGTCTTAGAAAAATATGGCCTAACACCTGCGCAGTATCCGGACTTCGCTGCTCTTCGAGGCGACCCAAGCGATAATTTGCCATCAATCCCTGGAGTTGGTGAAAAGACTGCAGCAAAATGGATTATTGAATTCGGTTCACTTGAAAAATTGTTGGCGAATACTGTTGGGATAAGTGGCAAAGTTGGAGATTCGCTTCGCGCAAATATTGCTGGTGTGGAATTAAATGCCGAACTAACACACCTGAAAAGTGACATGCAGATTGCAGCGACAATCACAGATCTTAAGTGGGATGGCATTGATTCGCCAGTTCTGAATCAACTTTTAGACAAACTTGAAATCAAAGCAATCAAAGATCGAGTGAAAGTTCTATCCAGCGGTGAGTCAGATTCGCAAGAATCAAAACCGATTGCGAAAGCGGCAAAAATAATTAGCAAGGATGTTTCAGCAGCAGAACTAGATGCATTGCTAGCAAACCGCACGGAACCGATCGCGCTTCTGGTGAGCGCACCAGAAGGAAACGTATTGGAATATGCGGTCGCGACAGATGAGTCAACGATTTACATAGTCCGCGAAGCAAAGATGGGGAACTGGTTAAAAGATGAGTCCTTGCCCAAATACATGCATGGCGCCAAAGAGATTGCGCGAGTTATCCCAATTGCGAGATTAGTTTTCGATACGGAATTAGCGGCCTATTTGATTAATCCCGGTGGAAGAAATCTTGAACTTTCGGATTTGACGGAACGATTCTTGGGAGTTGTTAATGCTGAACAGGAAGAATCTCTCTTCTCTCAGTTCGATGGTCTAGGCGCTTCAGCTATTTATAAATTAGTTCCGATATTGGGTAGCGAACTAAATGACCGTGGCATGACTTCACTAATGCAGGAATTAGAGATTCCGGTTCTGCAGGAACTCGCAAGTATGGAGGCAACTGGTATCGGTGTTGCTTCCGAGAAGTTAGCTCAACTATCGGCCTTCTTTAGGGGAGAAGTTGAACGTGAAACCAGGGGAGCGCATAAGGAAGCTGGCAAGGAATTTAATGTGAGTTCGCCTAAGCAACTACAGGCCATCTTGTTCGATGAATTAGATCTACCTAAAACCAAAAAGATTAAGACTGGTTTCACTACGGATGCCGAAAGTCTGGACTGGTTATTTGCTAAAACCAAGCATCCGATTCTGAAGCATTTACTTCGTATTCGTGAGACAAGTAAATTGCTGACAACAGTTGATGGCCTTATTGACGCGACTGCAAGCGATGGCAGAATTCACACAATTTTCCAACAAACAGTTACAGCTACTGGGCGCCTCTCTTCAACAAATCCAAATCTGCAAAATATCCCCGTCCGCACCGAAGAGGGGCGAAGGATTCGCGATTGTTTCGTCTCTAAGTCACCTTATAAAACGCTATTGACTGCCGATTACAGCCAGATCGAAATGCGAATCATGGCGCACTTATCTAAAGATGCAAATCTGATTGAAGCATTCAAGATGGGTGAAGATTTGCATTCGACAGTTGCTGGTCTGGTGTTTGGCGTAAAGCCGGATGGCGTCGATCCCGAAATGCGCAGACAGATAAAGGCGATGTCATATGGACTTGCATATGGACTTTCGGCCTACGGTTTAGCCCAGCAATTGGATCTTTCACCAACTGATGCTGCAATTTTGATGGATAAATACTTTGGTCGCTTTGGTGGTATCCGCGATTATTTAGCGCAGGTAGTTGTTGTGGCTCGCGACAAGGGTTACACCGAAACGATTATGGGACGACGCCGTTATCTTCCAGATTTAACAAGTGATAATCGGGCACGGCGTGAAATAGCAGAGCGAATGGCTTTGAACGCGCCGATCCAGGGTTCTGCTGCGGACATCATCAAAGTTGCAATGTTGAATGTGGCGAAGGAATTAAAGGCGCAATCTCTAAAATCTCGATTGTTACTGCAGGTTCATGATGAATTGATTCTGGAAGTCGCTGATGGCGAAGGACAGACGCTAATTAAATTGGTTGAAAAAGAGATGGGTAGCGCATTTGATTTGTCAGTACCGCTAGATGTGAATATTGGAATTGGTGAGAGTTGGGATTTGGCCGCG
>CAWURN010000016.1:0-6482 GCA_963924835.1 Candidatus Nanopelagicaceae bacterium
CGAAACTACATTTAATGGCGAAACACACATTGAAATTGAAACTACTCACGAGATTAGAAGAGATTTCCCA
The DNA here is from genome assembly GCA_963924835.1 of Candidatus Nanopelagicaceae bacterium. Taxonomy (GTDB): domain Bacteria; phylum Actinomycetota; class Actinomycetes; order Nanopelagicales; family Nanopelagicaceae; genus AAA044-D11. The sequence goes on from CAWURN010000016.1 coordinate 71, forward strand.
CTAAGTTAGTTGTTGTGAATTCGGAATTAGTTCTTGGGGCCATCGGAATGGCATCTCTAACTGTGCGTCCTGCCGATACATCTGTAGCCCAAGCCCTAAATGATCTGCCTATTTTGGCGACACCAACGCTTATCAATATTGTCGAAGGTGCCTGCACTGCTGCACTTGCTGAACATTTAGGCTCCGGTGAAACTTCGGTAACGGCGCAACTAGAAGTTGCCACACATGCATCAGTTGGAGTTGGCATAGAAATTCGAGCTAACGCAACTTGCATAGAGATTGATGGCTCAATTTGTAGGTTTAACATCGAAGTCCACCAGGGAACCAAGTTGGTTGCATCTGGCTTAATTGAACGCAAAATTGTAGATCGCGTTTCATTCGCTGCGCGAATTGCAGCGGAGTCCATTTCTCGAGAATAAAAAACAATAAAAAATGGGCCCGCTGATTGGCAGGCCCATTTTAAAACGAATTACTTTTTTCTACTTCTTTGTCGCCCAAAAGATTTCGGCAATTTCATCAATCTTGCCAATTAACTTTTCAGCAACTGCAACATCATTCGAACCCTTTGTTCCACCTGCACCTGCAAGCTTTGTAGCTTCATTGAATAGAACGTGAAGTTGTGGGTAGGCCTCAAAGTGATTTGGCTTGAAATAATCGGTCCAAAGAACCCAGAGATGATGCTTAACTAGTTCAGAACGTTCTTCTTTAATAGCAACCGCGCGAGATTTGAAATCTGCATCTGTTGAAGCCGCATACTTCTCCATTGTTGCTTTGACTGAAAGAGCTTCAATCTTGGCTTGAGCAGGATCGTAAACGCCGCAAGGTAGATCGCAATGTGCAAATGCAATCGCTTCTGGCTTAAAAATATTCTTGATGTTCTTTGATTTTAAGTTCATAGCTTCCATTTCCTATCTTGATCATGGGGTCCATCTGGATTTACCGGATTTATGGTGCGACACTACTACGCCTATGGGTAGCTTGCATTTCAAGGCGGTAGAGGTCCGCGGGGATTCAATGGCTCCCAACTACAACGATGGCGATTGGCTGCTTTTCCGGTTGCTCACAGCAAAATCCAATCCAGCAAAACCTAAGTCCATTTCAAGTGCAAATGCTTTAGTGGACAAAGTCGTTCTGATCCAGCGCCATTCGCAAGCCGGCAAGGACTTATTGCAGGTCAAACGGGTAACTCAGATAACTAACGATTCCAAATTCAATAACGCTATAGGGATTTGGGTAGAGGGCGATAATAAAAGTGCATCAACTGATTCCAGAACTTGGGGTGCAGTAGATTCGAGTGAAGTAATTGGAAAACTGATTTTTCGTTATCGCCGTGCCCGCTAAAACTTTAGCGATTAAAAACTAGCGGGTAAAGGCTTCCATTAACAAGGCCTTCTGCTCTTCTTCATGCAGATGATGTGAACCAGTCGCTGGGCTTGCAGTGGCGCGTCGTGAAACTCGGCGAAGGATTCGACCTTCTAAGAATTCACTAGTTGTAAGTGCAACGAATGGCCACGGTCCTTGATTTGCTGGTTCATCTTGCACCCAGAGAAGATTTGCATTTGGATGTTTTGCAGCGACTGCAGCAAATTGTTCTGCAGGGAAAGGATAAAGCTGTTCAACTCGAATTATTGCAGTTGAGCTTTCACCTAACTTTGTGCGCTCTGCAACTAGGTCGTGATAAACCTTTCCAGAACAGAAAATTACGCGGCTCGCATTAACAACGCTTTCGTCATCAATCAGTGGTCTAAATGTTCCCGTTGTGAAATCTTGCATGCCCGATGCAGCAGCCTTTAAGCGCAACATTGATTTTGGTTCGAAAACTATTAGTGGACGACGTGCTGGATTTTTCATATGCCAACGTAATAAGTGGAAATAAGAAGCCGGTGAAGAAGGTTGGGCAACAGTCATATTTAATTCTGCACAAAGTGCCAGGAATCGTTCAATGCGTCCAGATGAGTGATCCGGTCCTTGGCCTTCATAACCATGTGGAAGTAACAGAACGAGTGATGAACGTTCGCCCCACTTTTGTAGCGCTGAAGATATAAATTCATCAATAATTGTTTGGGCGCCATTAGCAAAATCACCGAATTGCGCTTCCCACATTACAAGGGCATTTTCGCGCTCTACTGAGTAGCCATATTCAAAGCCCATTGCGGCATATTCCGATAGCAAAGAATCAAATACAAAAAATTGATTTTCATCTGAAATCAGCGAACGAAGTGGTGTCCAGTCAGAGCCATCATTCTGATCGACCACAACTGCATGTCGATTGCTAAAGGTTCCGCGCTTAACATCTTGCCCAGCAAGTCGAATTGGATGCCCTTCAAGTAAAAGTGAACCCATTGCGAGTAATTCACCAGTCGCCCAATCGACAGTTCCTTCATCTAACATCTCAACGCGCTTTGAAAGCTGTGGTGTGAGTTTTGCATGCGGCGTGAATCCTTCTGGAATTGCGCTCTGAGTTGCAACAATCTTTCGAAGCGTTGCTTCATCAACTGATGTGTTAACACTCTCTGGCGCTGGCGCAACTGGAACAACGATGCTTTCGTCATGTTCTGGTTCATTATTGTGAACAGCGTTATAAACCGCATCAAGTTGTGCCTGGTAATCCTGCAAAACTTCTTCGGCTTCTTCAACAGTGATATCGCCGCGACCAATTAACGCTTCGGTGTAAAGCTTTCGGGTTGAACGTTTAGCTTCGATTAATTTATACATAAGTGGTTGTGTGAAACTTGGCTCATCGCCTTCATTGTGTCCGCGTCGACGGTAGCAAACCATGTCGATAACAACGTCTTTATTAAATGCTTGGCGATATTCGAATGCAATACGTGCAACACGAACAACGCTCTCTGGATCATCGGCATTCACATGGAACACAGGCGCTTGAATCATCTTTGCGATATCTGTTGAGTAAGTTGAAGACCTTGCCGCATGTGGTGAAGTTGTGAAGCCAACTTGGTTATTTACAACAACGTGAATTGTTCCACCGACGCGATAACCCTTAAGTTGTGAAAGGTTAAGCGTTTCTGAGACAACTCCCTGACCAGCGAAAGCAGCATCTCCGTGCATCAAAATCGGAAGAATATTAAAACCCTTTTTAATATTTAATTTGTCTTGCTTGGCTCGGGTAATTCCTTCTAATACTGGGTTTACAGCCTCTAAGTGTGAAGGGTTTGCTGCGAGATAAATCTTGGTTGTTGCACCTGATTCTGCAGTGAATGTTCCTGAAGTTCCAAGGTGATATTTAACATCGCCCGAACCATGAACTTGGTTCTCGGCGTAATGGCCTTCGAACTCTTGGAATATTTGACCGTATGACTTACCGCCAATATTTGCAAGAACATTTAGGCGACCACGGTGCGGCATACCAACACAAACTTCCTCTAAACCGCGATCTGCAGCTGAAGAAATAATTGCATCAAGAAGAGGAATTAAAGTTTCGCCACCTTCAAGTGAGAAACGCTTCTGGCCAACATATTTTGTCTGCAAGAATGCTTCAAAAGCTTCAGCACTATTTAACTTACGTAGGATTCGCAGTTGTTCGTCGCGAGGCGTTCTTGGGTATCCAACTTCTACATACTCTTGGATCCAAGCACGCTCTAACGGATTTTCGATATACATGTATTCGACACCGATAGTGCGGCAATAGGAATCACGCAACGTTCCCAAAATTCTACGAAGCTTCATTACTGGTTTGCCACCAAAGCCACCGGTTGCAAATTCTCGATCTAGATCCCATAGTGAAAGTCCGTGGGTTACAACATCTAAATCGGGATGCGAGCGTTGAATATATTTCAGTGGATCTATATCTGCCATCAAGTGGCCTGTTGTGCGATAAGCATTGATTAACTCTTGAACTCGCGCAGTTTTACCTACTTGGTCTTCCTTGCTGAATCGCATATCAACGACCCAACGAATTGGGACGTATGGAATTCGTAGCGCTGCGAAAATCTCGTCATAGAAACCATTTTGGCCAAGTAATAATTCATGAATTCGTTTTAAGAAGTCACCTGATTGTGCACCTTGAATAATTCTGTGATCGTAGGTGCTGGTAAGAGTTACGATTTTGCTTATTGCTAAATCAGCCAAAGTATCTTCATTGGCTCCGTGAAATTCAGCGGGATAATCCATTGCACCAACACCAAGAATTAACCCTTGGCCTTGAACTAATCTAGGCACCGAATGAACTGTGCCGATTGTTCCTGGGTTAGTTAGTGAAACGGTTGTTCCAGCGAAATCTTCCACCGTTAGTGAACCACCGCGGGCTTTGCGAACAGTGTCTTCATATGAAGCCCAGAACTGAGCGAAATCAAGTTCTTCGCAACCTTTAATAGAAGGAACTAATAATTGGCGAGAACCATCTGGTTTTGCTAAGTCAATCGCAATTCCAAGATTTATATGTTCGGGCTTTCCAACCGCTGGCTTGCCATCTAATTCGCCGAAGAAAGCATTCATTTCTGGCATCTGTCGGATTGCACAAATCATTGCGTAGCCAATTAAGTGAGTAAATGAAACTTTTCCACCTCGACTACGTTTTAAATGATTATTTATAACGGTGCGATTATCAATCATTAATTTTGCAGGAATTGCGCGAACACTTGTCGCGGTTGGAACTGATAACGAAGCTTCCATACTTTGAACAACGCGAGCGCTTACACCGCGAATTGGTTCAAGTGAAGATGCACCGGGACTAACTAGCGTTGGAATTGGTTTAACAATTGGATCCGCAGGAGTAGCGGCCTTTACCACCGGAGCAGCAGGTGCAACAGGTGTTGCTTGCACAACGGGCGCAACAGGTGTTGCTTGCACAACGGGTGTTGCTTGCGCAACGGGTGTTGCTTGTGCAACGGGTGTTGCGGAAACCTGTGCGGCGGCCATTTTTTTAGGTAGTGGTGGAGTTCCACCTTTTGGTGCGTTATCTAGCGTTGGAATAGTTGCACCGCTTGAAGTTCCATTTGCACTTGGTTTGTAATCGGCAAAAAATTCACCCCAAGCTGCATCGACAGAATTTGGATCTGCCAAATATTTTTCAAACATTTCATCGACAAGCCACTCATTTGGGCCAAAAGATCCACCAAAGTGATTCGCAGGTGTATTAGATCCAGTTGCCGACACTTTCGATACTCCTAAATTTAATTTAAGTCCCGCTTAAGTCTAATAGGGGCCATGGGCAAGGCCCTATTTTTTCCGGCCATATCTCAGAAATTGGCAATAATTAGATTAATCACATTCCTAATTTATATGCGATTTCCCGCCTATCTCGCGATATTCAGGAGGAAATTCCTTTAAATCTTCGGCAGAGTTAAGGCTATGAATTCCAATTCCCAAGACCAGTCTCTTGCAGTTGTTACGGGTGGCTCCCGCGGGTTGGGATTTGTTGTGGCAAAGGCCCTTAAGGCTGCTGGCCACCGAGTTCTAATCATTAGTAAAGATCCAGAGCGCGCCAAAAAAAGTGCAGCAGAGATTAATTGCGAATTTGAAAGCGTTGATTTTGAAGATCTTGCTGCGACGCAAAGTAAATTTGAAGAGATTCGCGAAAAATATGGAACACCATCAATTCTTGTTTTAGCACATGGCGTGATGAGCGAAAAAATGTCAAAAACTTTGCGCACGACATCACAAGAATGGCGTCGCGTCATGGCGATAAATTTAGATTCAACATTCATTGCGATTAACACTTTGGCACCAGCAATGGCAGAAGCCCGCAATGGTCGCGTAATTATTTTCTCAGCATGTTTAGGTCGAATGTCTGGACCGGGAAATGCTGGGGGACTTGCACCGTATCGAATTAGTAAAGCCGGAGTTAATGCATTAGTTAGAAATCTTGCACATGAAACCGGACAAGGTGGTCGCGGATTCTTAGTTGATGCAATCTGCCCGAATCACAGCAGAACAGATATGGGCGGCCCTGATGCACCTAGATCTGCAGAAGAAGGTGCGGCAACTGCAATTTGGTTAGCGAATAGAAAGTTTGAAGCCGGCACAGATCAAACCGGACTATTTTGGGAAGATCAAGTAGTAATTCCTTGGTAGCCATTTAGCAATAACTACAAAGTTATTCGCGATATCCAAATAGCGCAGCAACAAAAGTTGTGGCACCCAATAGTGCCAATGGAATTCCAACCGATAATAAATTCCCGGTAATCATGTAGTAAGAAACGCCAACAGCAATTGCATTTGCAAGGACCGCAGGGGCTCTTCCATACGAACGTTTCTTTGCAAATCCAGTCGCCGCAAAATACAGCCCAGCAGCACCAATCGAAGCAAACACAATCTCACCTATCAGCGCCGATGGCCACGTTGCAGTCGAAAAGATAGTTGCAAGAAGCAAGTAAATAACAAGCCCAATGAGAATCAATGATTCGAGGCGGAGCAACCAAACAGCAGATTTTCTAGACTTCTCATAGAACGA
>CAWURN010000017.1:0-2793 GCA_963924835.1 Candidatus Nanopelagicaceae bacterium
GGCTTAACTGATATTTCATTTACTTTGCCAAAGACCGAAGGTTCTGCAGCAACAACTATTTTGCAGCGTATCCAAGGCGAAATTGGTTTCCAATCAATTCAATACGACGATCAAATCGGAAAGCTATCTCTGATTGGCGCAGGAATGCGTTCGCACCCTGGCGTTACTGCAACATTCTTTGCTTGCCTCGCCGAAGCTGGTGTAAACATTGAAATGATTTCAACTTCAGAAATTCGTATTTCAATTGTTTGCCGCGCAACTGATTTGGATAATGGCGTTCGCGCAGCACACACTGCTTTCGAATTAGATGCAGCTCAAATCGAGGCTGTTGTATATGGTGGAACTGGCCGATGAGTAAAAAACCAACTCTCGCAGTCGTTGGCGCAACTGGCGCCGTTGGAACTGTAATGCTCGATATTTTGAGTAAGCGCGAAAATGTTTATGGCGAGATTCGTTTAATCGCATCTGCAAGAAGTGCTGGAAAGAAATTAATGTGTCGTGGCAAAGAGTTAACTGTCGTTGCTCTAACACCAGAATCTTTTGACGGAATTGATATTGCAATGTTCGATGTTCCAGATGAAATTTCGGCCGAGTGGGCACCAATTGCAGTCGCACGCGGCGCAGTAGTTGTAGATAACTCTGGTGCATTTCGCATGGATCCAGACGTCCCACTTGTTGTTCCAGAAGTAAATCCAAAAGCTGCAAAGAAGCGCCCTAAGGGAATTATTTCAAATCCAAATTGCACAACACTTTCAATGATTGTTGCGATGGGAGCACTTAATAAAGAGTACAAACTTCTAGAACTTGTTGTTGCGTCTTATCAAGCAGCATCAGGGGCCGGCCAATCAGGTATCGATACTTTGCGCGCCCAAATTTCTGCAGTTGCCGGAACAAACTCTGGCGATGTTGCAAATGATTCAAAGGCGCATATAAAAGAGAATGGTCCATTTCCAAAGCCGCTTGCGCTAAATGTTATTCCTTGGGCTGGTTCGCTAAAAGAAGAGGGTTACTCTTCTGAAGAACTTAAGGTTCGCAATGAATCCCGCAAGATTCTTGGAATGCCAGATCTAAAAGTTTCTGCTACATGTGTGCGAGTTCCGGTTCTAACAACTCACTCATTGGCAGTTCATGCAATCTTTAAGAAGAAAGTTTCGCGAGAAGATGCGCAGGAAGTTCTGCGTAGCGCTGCTGGAGTGAAACTTGTCGATGATCCAGAAAATTATGAATTCCCAACACCTGCCGAAGTTGTAGGAACAGATCCAACTTGGGTTGGTCGCGTTCGTCGCAGCCTCGATGATAAGTACGCACTAGATCTCTTCTTGTGTGGCGATAATTTACGCAAGGGTGCAGCGCTAAATACTGCGCAGATTGCAGAACTCGTTGCCAAAGAGTTTTAAGCAGACCAGCGATATAACTGTCGCACTTGGTTGGGCCCAAGAACGGCTCGGCGATTTAAGCGGGCCTGGGATGTTTGTCTCTGAGGCAAATGCTGAACGCTTTATCGAAGCCTTTATCACTGATGATTCCTTCTCATTCACGATGGATTCTGGATTTATTTACGGCCACGCATATGGCCCAAATCCGCATATTGATCCGCGATGGGAGAAATGCGCGGTTGCTTTTAGCAGTTTTGGCCCAACATTTGGCCACCTGGAAATAGCGAATCAATTCGATACCTACGGAATAGCAACAGAAGTAATTCCGGGTTTTGAAACTATCGAAGAGCTAACTGATGAAGTGCTAATCAAAAAAATTCTAGATGAACATGCACCGACTTCATCAACTTATCCAGGCAACCCAGAAATTGTGCAATGGGGCTGTGTCCGAAACGAGTCTGGAGACATAAGTGCAATTGGCGCACTTGTTAAATGGTCTTCAGGTGCTTATGTAATTTCCTCGGTTGCGACAATCGAATCAGAGCGTGGAAAGGGCTTTGCAACAGAGTTAACGAAGCGCTTTATTTCTGTAACAAACCAGCTTGGCGTTAAAAATCTTGGGCTTGGAGTTTCACATAAAAACATGGCGGCGATTAAAGCGTATAAAAAAGCTGGCATGAGCGAGATCGCTCAATTTACAAATTATTTAAAACCCGGCTTCCAGAACAAGTAACGAAACCTCTGGTGGCGATGCCACACGAATTCTTGCAAAGGGACTTGTTCCCATTCCCGCAGAAACATGTAACCAAGGTTCATTAGGTTCGCGAGTTAAACCGCGTGCTCGCCAAGTTGGTAAATCACAATTTGTAGTTAGCGCCTTGCTCTCGCCGATCCAAGGTAAACGAACTTGTCCGCCATGCGTGTGGCCCGCAAAAATTAAATCTAAATTATCTTTACTCATCGCATCCAATATTCGCAAGTAAGGTGCATGTGTTACACCTATTGCAAGATCGGCTTTCTTATCTGGTAAACCCGCAACTTCACTATAATTATCAAAATTTAAATGTGCATCATCCGTGCCACGTGCTTCAATAGTTGTGTCATTGATTTTTATAACTTCGCGAGAATGATTTAAATCCAACCAACCAATTCCAGTTAAGGATTTCTGTAAACCTTCCCAATCTAAATCTGGCCCCAATTTTCGTTTGCCGTTATCTTTAAATAAATAAGAGAAAGGATTTTTTGGTTTTGGACCGTAGTAATCATTGGAACCAAAAACAAAGAGTCCCGGCACATCAAAGAGTGGATGCAGCGCATCTAATACAACTGGGACTGCATCTTTATGGGCCAAGAAATCTCCGGTGCTAATTACAAGGTCAGGCTTCAAATCAGCGAAGGATTTAATATCTGCAATCTC
>CAWURN010000018.1:0-9284 GCA_963924835.1 Candidatus Nanopelagicaceae bacterium
TAAGGGCGACGTTTCTGGTTCGGTTGAAGCTTTGGAAGATGCCTTGCTACAACTCGATGTTGGTAGTGACGTTGATCTTCGAGTTATTCACCGCGGCGTTGGTGCAATTACAAAGGGCGATGTAACTCTTGCTTCAGCATCTACCGCTGTAATTATCGGATTCAACGTTAAGCCCGAACCACAAACTGCAATCTTCGCTGAAGCAGAAGGCGTAGAGATTCGTTTCTACACCGTTATCTACAATGCAATCGAAGAGATCGAGGCTTCACTCAAGGGCTTGCTAAAGCCAGAGTTTGAAGAAGTTGTTCTCGGAAATGCTGAAGTCAGAGATATTTTCAAATCAAGTAAGTTTGGAAATATTTCGGGTTGCTTGGTTCAAGATGGAACTATCAAGCGAAATGCAAAGGCCAGAACTTTGCGTAACGGTGTTCTTGTTGGTGAAAGCCTAACTGTCGACTCATTACGTCGCTTTAAGGATGATGCAACTGAGGTCAAGGATGGTTACGAGTGCGGTATCGGACTCGGATCATTCAAAGACATTCAAGTTGGCGACATCATTCAGACTTATGAGTTGCGTGAGAAGAAGCGCGCATAGCAAATGGCCTCAACTCGTGCGCTAAAAGTTGCAGATCGAATTAAAGAGATTGTTGCAGAAGCTCTAGAGTCGCGGGTCAAAGATCCGCGACTTGGCTTCATAACTCTCACCGATGTTCGGGTAACAGGAGATCTACAACAAGCCTCAATTTTTTACACAGTTCTTGGAGATGAAGCAGCCCGAAGTGCAACTGCAATCGCGCTAAATTCTGCGCGCGGGATGTTGCGCACCGAAGTTGGACGCACACTTGGTTTACGGATAACTCCATCACTTGAGTTTTTCCAAGATGGTTTGCAGGAGAGCGCTACCGCAATGAACGACCTACTCTTTGAAGTTGCAAGAAAAGATGCTGAATTAGCAAAAGTTCGCGAAGGTGCAAAACCTGCTGGCGATGCTGACCCTTATAAGCACACCGAAGAGTAAATAAATGCATGGCTTTGCACTAATAAATAAAGCGCCCGGCATAACGAGCCACGATGTCGTTGCGCAAGCCCGCAAACGCTACGGAACAAAAAAAGTTGGCCATGCAGGAACCCTTGATCCAATGGCGACGGGTGTTCTTGTTCTTGGCATTGGTTCAGCTACCCGGCTTCTGCAATATGTCACTGATGGCACAAAGAAATATGAAGCAACAATCAGATTAGGACAGAGCACGCACACCGATGATCGTGAAGGCGAAGTTATAGCAACTACAAACGCATCGGCACTTAGTGAAGATGAGATTAGAAGTGCGATTAAGAATTTTATTGGAAAGATAAAGCAGAAACCCAGTTCCGTCTCCGCAATAAAGATTGATGGCAAACGTGCGCATCAACGAGTCCGAGATGGTGAAGTCGTTGATATTCCTGCGCGCGATGTCGAAGTCATGGATATTGAAATTGCCAACATTTCTGTAGTTGGAGAATTTGTGGATGCTCAAGTAACTGTTACTTGCAGTGCGGGAACTTACATTCGCGCTATTGCTCGCGACCTTGGAGACTTGCTTAAAGTCGGGGGACACCTAACATCATTGAACCGGACCTTAGTTTCACCATTTGACATTTCAGAGTGCACAGATTTAAGAGATTCCAAATTAATTTCCACCGCGGATGGAATATCTCGCATCCTGCCAGTCCGAACTATAGATTTACCAGAAGCAAGTGAAATCTCTTTTGGTCGAGCTATTGCTGCTAGCAATAAGAGCGGTGCCGTAGCTGCGCTTGATCAAGGCGGCGAATTCATCGCTCTGTTATTAGATAAAGAATTGGCCGGCAAAATTGTTGCAACACCGACCCTAGTTGCCGTGAAAGAATAACCTCATGAGTAAGTCGGGCACCTGCGTAGCAATCGGCATCTTTGATGGCGTGCATGCTGGCCATCAAGAGCTACTTAAGAAAGCCAGTGAATTTGGAAGAGTAGTCGTCTTAACTTTCTACCCGCATCCAACAACTATTTTTGCACCTGAGCGAACCCCAATGCAGTTGCTACCGATAGCTGATCGAATTGCACAATTAAAAGAACATGGGGCTGATGAAGTTGTAGTAATTGATTTCACTAGAGAATTTGCAGCGCTAACTGCCGATGAATTTATCGACCAAATTCTTATTCAAAAACTCGCAGCAACACATGTAATTGTCGGGGAAAATTTCACCTTTGGCCATAAGGCTGAAGGAACTGCAAATTATTTACAATCAATTACTAAGGGATTTGAAACAACAATTATTAAGCTCTCTGAAAATCGAGGAAATCCTATTTCTTCTACTCGCATTCGCGGATTGATATTTGATGGCGAAGTTGCACGAGCTAAAGAATTACTAACGAGAAACCATTATTTGGTTGGCCCAGTTGTGCATGGTGAAAAGCGTGGTCGAACAATTGGTTACCCAACTGCAAATATTGGGCTGGATGATCTTGCATGCATTCCCGCAGATGGTGTCTACGCTGGTTGGTTAACTGTCGAAAACATCAGATGGGCTGCAGCAATTTCTATTGGAACAAACCCCACATTCCCTGGAATTCGTGGCCGCCAAGTTGAAGCATATGCACTGGATCAAATTGGCCTGGAGTTGTACGACAAAATTGCGACCGTTGAATTTACTGAGAGACTTCGCGATACCTTGAAATTCGATTCACTTGATTCGCTACTAATTCAAATGAAAGCCGACTGCGATCGGGCAGCAGAATTAACTGGATTTACCCGCATAAATCTCGACCAATAACCGTCGATTTCTTGATACCAAATGGCGCTGGTAGCCTTGCCCCACAACAAGCGAGCAATCGAGCCTTCGTGAATCACACCGAGGCCCTCGTGAAAGTAAAGGGAGCACCAAATGGCGTTACAACCATCAGTTAAAAAAGAAATCATTGCAAAATACGGCGCTTCCGCTACTGACACAGGAAGCCCTGAAGCACAGGTCGCATTGCTATCAAAGCGAATTGAAGAACTCACCGAACACTTAAAAGTAAATAAGAACGATCACCACAACCGTCGTGGTCTAATCCTTATGGTCGGTAAGCGTCGTCGTATTTTGCAATATCTTGCAAAGACCGATGTAACACGTTACAGAGCGATTATCGAAAAACTCGGTATTCGTCGCTAAATTAGCAAAACTCACTCATCAGTGAATCGGTCCTCGGTTGTGGCTCCCGGGCCAAATTTATTTAATTAAATCCCGTGGGCTTCCATCGAAGATCCGTTACTGATGCGTGTTCATTAGAAATGGAGTCGACCTATGGAAGGTCAAGATGTTAAGACCGCCGTTGCAATAATTGATAACGGCAAATATGGAAAGCGCGAAATCCGGTTCGAAACCGGCCGCCTAGCACGTCAAGCGTCAGGAACTGCGCTTGTTTATTTAGATGATGATTCAATGTTGCTCTCTGCAACAACTGCTGGAAAGCAGCCAAAGGATCAATTCGATTTCTTCCCACTAACAGTGGATGTTGAAGAACGTATGTATGCCGCAGGAAAGATCCCAGGATCATTCTTCCGTCGTGAAGGTCGTCCGTCAGAAGATGCAATTCTTACCTGTCGTTTAATTGACCGACCACTTCGTCCATCATTCGTAAAGGGACTTCGTAATGAAGTTCAAGTTGTCGTAACTGTTATGGCACTTAACCCTGATCATATGTATGACGTACTTGCGATTAACGCAGCATCAATGTCAACACAACTTGCCGGCTTGCCATTCTCTGGTCCAATCGGTGGCGTTCGCGTTGCTTTGATTGAAGGCCAATGGGTTGCATTCCCAAATCACTCTGATTTGGAAAAAGCAGTATTCGATATGGTTGTTGCTGGTTCAATTATTGATGGCGATATTGCAATCATTATGGTTGAAGCAGAAGCTACAACTCAGACAATCAACCTCATCAAGGCTGGCGCAAAAGCACCAACTGAAGAGATTGTTGGCGAAGGTTTAGAAGCTGCAAAGCCATTTATTCGTATTCTCTGCCAAGCGCAGATGGATCTTGCCAAAGTTGCTGCAAAGCCAACTGGCGAATTCCCAGTCTTCTTGGATTATCAAGATGACACATTTGCTGCAGTTGAAGCAGCAGCTAAAGATGACATGGCTAAGGCGCTAACAATTGCTGGAAAGCAAGAGCGCGAAACAAAGCTAGATGAAATCAGTGCTGCTGTTAAAGAGAAGCTTGCAGTTAGTTTCGAAGGCCGTGAGAAAGAAGTTTCTGCAGCCATTCGTTCAGTGACTAAGAAGCTTGTCCGTCAGCGCGTGCTTCGCGACAAGATTCGTATCGATGGTCGCGGAATTCGCGATATTCGTGCAATTACAGCAGAGGTAGAAGTTATGCCTCGTGTCCACGGTTCTGCAATATTCGAACGTGGCGAAACTCAAATCCTTGGTGTTACAACTTTGAACATGTTAAAGATGGAACAACAACTAGATACTTTGAGTCCAGAGAACCACAAGCGTTACATGCACAACTACAACTTCCCACCATATTCAGTGGGCGAAACAGGTCGTGTTGGTTCACCAAAGCGTCGCGAAATCGGCCACGGTGCACTTGCGGAACGCGCATTGGTTCCAGTTCTTCCAACACGTGAAGAATTCCCATATGCAATTCGCCAAGTTTCAGAAGCTCTTGGATCAAATGGTTCAACATCAATGGGTTCAGTATGTGCATCGACTATGTCGCTGCTAAATGCTGGTGTTCCACTGAAGGCATCTGTTGCAGGTATTGCAATGGGTCTTATTTCAGATGTTGTCGATGGCAAGACTGAATACGTTGCAATCACAGATATTCTCGGAGCAGAAGATGCTTTCGGAGATATGGACTTTAAAGTTGCAGGAACAAAAGACTTTGTTACTGCGCTTCAACTAGATACCAAACTTGATGGAATTCCTGCATCAATCTTGGCATCAGCACTGCTTCAAGCGAAAGAAGCACGTCTAACAATTCTTGACATCATGAACCAAGCAATCGATGCACCTGATGAGATGAGCCTTCTTGCTCCTCGCATTATTTCGGTGAAGGTTCCTGTTGATCTAATTGGCGCAATCATTGGACCTAAGGGCAAAATGATTAACCAAATTCAAGATGAGACCGGCGCAGACATCACCATCGAAGATGATGGAACTGTTTACATCGGCGCACTTGAAGGTTCACAAGCCGAAGCCGCTAAGGCAATGATTGATGCAATCGCTAACCCAGTTGTTCCTAAGGTGGGAGAGCGCTTCAACGGAAGTATCGTGAAGCTTGCAACATTCGGCGCCTTCGTATCACTTGTTCCAGGTAAAGATGGACTTCTCCACATTTCGCAGATTCGTAAATTGCATGGTGGAAAGCGCATCGAAAACCTTGAAGAAGTTATGAAGGTTGGCGACAAGATTGAAGTTGAAATTGCAGAGATTGATCCAAAGGGTAAGTTCTCTTTGGTTCCAGTTCTTGCAGATGGCACGGTTCCTGGTAAGGAAGCCGGCGAATAATTGAGTAAGACAATCTTGCCCAGCGGGCTGCGAATTGTTACTGAAGAAGTCAGTACATCGCGCTCCGCTGCGGTAGGAATTTGGGCAAATGTTGGCTCTCGCGATGAAGGTAAAACTGTCGCGGGAGCTTCGCACTTTCTAGAACATTTATTATTTAAAGGAACTAAAACCCGTACTGCTCTCGAGATATCTTCTTCGATTGAAGCGGTAGGTGGCGAGATGAATGCATTTACCGGCCAGGAATACACCTGCTTTTATGCGCGCGTGATTGATTCTGATTTACCTTTAGCTGTTGATGTTGTAACAGATTTGATTACCTCTTCAACCTTTAACGCTGAAGACGTGGACTCTGAACGCAAAGTTGTATTAAGCGAAATCGCAGTTCGTGATGATGATCCATCTGACTATATTCACGAACTCTATTTAGATACTTATTATGGTGATTCACCGGTAGGGCGTTCGATTCTTGGGACTGTTGATTCAATTAACAAGATGCCTCGTAATTCGATTTACAACTACTACAAGAAGCATTATCAGCCAGAGAATCTTGTAGTTTCGGTTGCTGGAAATGTAAAACATAAAAGAGTTGTAAAAATGGTTGAAGAAGCCCTCTCTAAAGATGGCTTTCTAGATGTACCAAATAACAAATATGAAGTTAGAGCTGCAACTCCCATAAAGACACCAGGCCTTGGTGAAATTGGGTTGATTGATCGCAAAACAGAACAGGCTCATATTCTTTATGGTTTTCCTGGACTTGCTCGAAGTGATGATCGAAGATTTGCTCTTAGCGTTTTATCTTCAGCAATCGGTGGGGGAATGGCTTCCAGATTGTTTCAAGAGATTCGCGAAAAGCGTGGATTGGCTTACACAACTTATGCCTACCCACAACAATTTGCCGGAACCGGAACACTTGCCTTTTACGCTGGGTGTCGGACCGAGAAGGCAGAAGAAGTTATTAAATTAATGCGCGATATCAGCGAATCAGTTGCACAACATGGTTTAACTGATGAAGAGATTTCAAGAGCGAAGGGCGCCGTAACTGGAGGCTTAATTCTGGGTCAAGAAGATACTGGCTCTCGGATGAGCCGAATCGGAAAGAGCGAACTTGTTTACGGTGAAATAATGAGCTTTGATGACATTTTATCCAAGGTACGAAGCGTGACTCCAGAACAAGTTCATCAATTAGCACGCGACTTGTTCAGTGCTCCCGCTACCCTTGCACTAGTGGGTCCATTTAGAAGTAAAACTAAATTTGAGAAGGTGATTTCATGAGCATAAAAGTTGCAGTACTGGGTGCAAAAGGTCGCATGGGATCTGAAAGTATTAAAGCGATTTCCGAATGTAAAGATCTGGAATTAGTTGCTCAATTAGATCTTGGTGATTCGTTAGATAAGTTAGCTTCAAGTGGTGCTCAAGTTGTTGTCGATTTCACTCATCCAGATTCAGTCATGGGAAATCTTGAATTCGCCATCAAGAATGGAATTAGTGTTGTTGTAGGAACTACTGGCTTTGACGAGAAGAAACTTGCTCAGATTAAAAGTTGGTTGGCAGCAAATCCAAAAGTGGGTGCACTAATTGCCCCAAATTTCGGACTCGGCGCAGTTCTGATGATGCAATTTGCAGCCCAGGCCGCTAAATACTTTGAGTCAGTTGAGATTATTGAACTTCATCATCCAGCAAAAGCAGATGCGCCATCTGGAACGGCTGCGCGCACGGCAGAATTAATTACAGCTGCCCGCAAAAGCGTTAATAAGGCAGCAATGCCAGATGCAACTACTTCAGAGATTGACGGGGCACGCGGTGCAAAGATTGGTGATGTTCAGATTCACTCAGTTCGCCTGCGTGGATTAGTGGCCCACCAAGAAGTAATCCTTGGCGATATTGGGGAAACACTTTCGATCCGCCATGATTCAATTGATAGAACTGGTTTTATGCCAGGAGTTTTATTGGCTATTCGTAAAGTTGGCGAGAATCCAGGGCTAACTTTTGGCCTTGAAAACTATATGGATCTTAATTAGGGAGTGAAAATGAGTAATGTTTTAATGTATGGCGCAGAATGGTGTGGGGATTGCCGTCGATCAAAGAAATTCTTAGATTCTAATAACGTTGAATACACCTATATCGATGTCGAGTCAGATAAAACTGCAGCCGATAAAGTTGTTGAAATTAATGGTGGCATGCAATCAATCCCGGTAATTGTTTTTAGTGATGGAACACATCTAACTGAACCCTCAGATATCGATTTAAAAGCAAAGCTAGAAGCGCTAAAGATTCTCTAAATATAGCGATAAGCAAGTGCTGAAGTTATCGCAGCACCTAGAACCACAACTGGAAACGGTGCTTTGGCTATCAATAGCACGACTGCGGCAACCATTCCCAAAGCTCGGTTATCGAGCACTAATTTAGTTTTATCTGCAAAGGTGTTTACAGCAACCAACGCAGTTAAAAGTGCAACTGGAATCAAGGTATTGATTCGAAGGATTCGTGGGTTGCTTAAAAAAGTTTCAGGCACGGATGCACCAATGTACTTAATTGCGAAAGCCAATGCGCTTGATCCAATTACCGCAATCCAGAATGCGCTCATTTGCGCCAACCAATAATTATTGCCAGTGCTGTACAAGAGATAATTGGAATTCCAGCAGGAACATTTGGCGTCAAGGTGAGCGCTAACAGGATTGCAAAACCAGCAAGCACCCAAGATTTACGGTCAGAAAGTCTTGGCCAAAGTAGGCCAAGAAATGCTGCAGGAACTGCTGCATCTAAGCCCCATGCAGATGGATTACCAATTGCTTGCGCACCTAGAGCGCCTGCAAGTGTAAAAACATTCCAGAAGATAAATACCCCAAAGCCGGTGAACCAAAATCCTTTACGCATTTGCGCTTCATCTTTCTGCGCAAGTGCAACACCAATAGATTCATCAATTGTTATATGAGCTGCAACAACTCGCTTCCAGCCGCGCAATTTTAAAAGAGGTGCGAGGCGCAATCCATAAAGTCCATTGCGAGTTCCAAGAAGTGTAGAAGTAGCAATTGCATTTAGCGGAGTTCCGCCAGCCGCAATTACACCAACAACAGCAAATTGCGATGCACCTGAGAACAAAAGTAGTGAGAGCAAGCAAGCTTGGAGTACTGAGAAATCTGCAGCCACCGCAGCAGCACCGAAAGCGCTGCCATATGCACCAACGGTAATTGAGACGCTAAAAGAATCACGCTTCACTGACACGCCGAAAGTATGCCCTAATCCGATGGGATTGGCCTAGTTTTATATAGGGTCACCTCATGAATACCGATACTGCTGATACTGCTGATATGCCGGAAATAGAAGATACAAAACAAGAAATTGTTTTCCGCGATGACATGACCGTTGAATTGGTTAAGTCGAGTGCAAGTGATTCCGATGTTATTTGGGCAGCGCGGGTGTCAACAGCAGGTGAGACAACTTTAGAAAAAGTTGGCGAATCTAGTGATCGCGATGCTGGTCTAATTAATTACCTTGCCCGGGAACGACATGGAAGTCCTTTTGAACATACTTCAATGACCTTTTTTGTTTCTGCACCAATCTTTGTATTCCGCGAATTTATGCGCCACCGAATCGCTTCCTATAACGAAGAGAGTGGCCGCTACCGTGAACTTCGTCCAGTTTTTTACATTCCAAATAAGGATCGCAAATTAGTTCAGGTTGGTAAAACTGGCGCATACACTTTTGTTGATGGGACTCCAGAACAGTTAGATATAACAGTTAATGCAATTAAAGAGACTTGCACACTT
>CAWURN010000019.1:0-2737 GCA_963924835.1 Candidatus Nanopelagicaceae bacterium
GCTATGGGTGGCTTAAGAGTTCTAGTTATTGATCTAGACCCACAAGGCAATGCCAGTACCGCCCTTGGGGTTGAACATAAAGAGAGTCCAGGGGTTTTTGAAATATTAATGGGCTCTGCTGAAATTCAAGATGTTGTGCAGAAAGTAGTTGGCTTTGCGCACCTGGAATGCATTCCATCCAATACTGGTTTAGCGCAAGCGGAAATTAATTTAGTCCCAATGGTTGCGCGTGAAATGCGTTTAAAAGATGCAATCGAAGATTTAATAAAATTTAAGACTGAAGCTGGCGCTGGATATGACTACATATTTATTGATTGCCCGCCAAGTTTAGGTTTATTAACCATCAACGCATTTGCAGCAGCGAAAGAATTATTAATTCCAATTCAATGCGAGTATTACGCCCTTGAAGGGCTAACTCAATTATTAGAAACCTATTCATTAGTTAAGAAACGATTAAACCCAAACTTAAACTTATCAACCATTATTTTAACTATGTTTGATAGCCGCACAAAACTTGCTAATGATGTTGCAGATAGCGTGCGCCAACATTTCCCAAACGAGCTAATCAATATTCCAATTCCAAGAACTGTGCGAATTTCTGAAGCACCTTCATATAACCAAACCATTATGACTTATGACCCGGTATCACCGGGAGCAGTTGCCTACATGCAAGTAGCAAGAGAGATTGCGGAGAAGAAGTAATGGCAAAACGCGGTGGCCTCGGAACAAACTTAGATGCGCTAATTCCAACATCTTTAACGGTTGGTGGAAAAGAAGTTGGACAACAGAACGAAATCGATATCAATTTAATTTCGCCCAACCCAAAGCAGCCACGTACAGTTTTTGATGAAGCTGCCTTAAAAGAATTAATGGTTTCAATTAAAGAAATCGGAATTCTGCAACCACCAGTAGTCCGCGAAGTAAGTGGTGGGCGCTATGAATTAATCATGGGCGAACGTCGCTATCGTGCGGCAAAAGCAGTCGGTTTAAAAACAATTCCAGTAATTATTCGACAGACTCCGGATAATGAATTACTACGCGAAGCGCTAATTGAAAATATTCACCGCAGCCAATTAAATCCGCTTGAAGAAGGCGCTGCGTATGCTCAATTACTTAGCGATTTCAACTGCACTCACGAAGAATTAGCAACCAAACTTGGTCGCTCACGCCCGCATCTTTCAAACACCATGCGGTTGCTAACACTTCCGGAAGCAGTTCAAAAAAGAGTTGCATTAGGAATAATTTCTGCTGGCCACGCTCGCGCACTTCTAGGTTTAACCGATGTAGCAGAAATCGAAAAACTAGCTAATCGAATTGTTGCTGAAAATTTATCTGTGCGTTCAGTTGAAGAAATAATTGCAACTGGCGGAAGCGGGAAAAAATCGGCAAAACGCAAAACCCGTATAGGTAACCCTGAACTAAATGAGATAGCCGAAGAGTTGGGCGATTATCTTGATACCCGCGTGAAGATCGAAGGTTCAGCAAGCAAAGGAAAGATTGTGATCGAATATTCCGGCGGCCAAGATTTACAGCGAATTATTAAAGAAATTAAGAGTTAAGTTCTAAATTACCGCCGCGGCGAGAAATCTCTTGATTAACAACGCCAGCTAAAGCTTTAACACCTTCGCGAATTCGCTCTGGAGTTGGGTGGCAGTAAGAAAGACGCATTGACCAAGTTCCAAAACCATCGGCATAAAACGCAGTTCCTGGAACATAGGCAACCTTGGCCACAATCGCTTTTGGCATCATGGCTTTGGTATCAATTTCCGGTGGCAAAGTAACCCAAACATAGAAACCACCACCTGGCTTAGTCCAGGTAGCACTCTTTGGGAAGTATTCATCAAGGGATTCAAGCATCGCATCGCGGCGCATCTTGTATTGATCGCAGAATGAAGCAATCTGATCACGCCAAGGCTGATTAGCTAAGTAGTTAGAAATTGTCATTTGGGTGAAATTAGATGGGCAGAGAATTGAAGATTCACTAGCTACAACTAATTTATCTTTTAGCGATTGCGGAACTAGTGCCCAGCCGACGCGCAATCCAGGTGAAATGGTTTTTGAGAAAGAACCAAGATAGATAACGTTTTCAGAATCTTCAGCACGCATGGCATTTGGTGACGGTTTATCAAAACCAAGAAGGCCATAAGGATTATCTTCAACTACGAAAATCTGTTCTACTCGGCAAATTTGAAGAATTTCAGTGCGGCGGTTAGCTGGCAATAAAACACCAGACGGATTTTGATAATTCGGGATTAAATATAAAAACTTTATTTTTCGGCCAGCTGCGCGCAGGGTTTTAATTGCCTGCTGAAGTGATTCCGGAACCATGCCATCGTTATCTGTTTCAACATGCACAACAGATGCCTCGTATTGGCGGAAAGTTCCGAGTGCGCCAACATATGAAGGTGCTTCAGCCAGAATTACATCGCCTGGATCAATAAAAATTCGGGAAATTAAATCAAGTGCTTGTTGTGAACCAGTGGTTACAACAACATCATCTGGATTAGCGCGAATTCCTTCAAGCGCCATAACTTCACAGATTTGTTCGCGTAATTTGGGATGACCCTGACCACTGCCGTACTGCAGAGCTTCTTGACCTTGAGTTAAAATTAAATCAGAGACAACGGATGCCATCATTTCCATTGGTAGTGCAGAAAGATTTGGCATTCCACCCGCTAATGAAACAATCTCGGGGCGTGAGGCTACGGCGAATAACGAGCGAATTTCACTTGCGACC
>CAWURN010000020.1:0-4370 GCA_963924835.1 Candidatus Nanopelagicaceae bacterium
AAACGTCTCATGAGAGAAGGGTAGAAGGCTCTAGGCTAGGAACATGGAAGCCACCGCGATGATTGCCGAATTAGCTGATAAAGCCCGCCTGGCTGCGCGCACACTTATCGCAGCAAGTGATGGCGATCGAGTTGAAGCACTTAATCGAATTGCAGATGAATTAAGTGCAAGTGAAGTTGAAATTTTGGCAGCAAATGCAGAAGATATGGAAAATGCCGCCCGAGATGGCATGGCTGAATCGATGCAAGATCGACTTCTATTAACCGCAGCACGCGTTGCAGGTATGGCAGATGGTGCAAAACAGGTTTCAAGAATTCCGAGCCCGCTTGGAAAAACTTTGCGTGAGAGCACGCTAGAAAATGGTTTACATCTAAAGCAGATTACTGTTCCCTTTGGTGTCGTCGGAATGGTTTATGAAGCGCGGCCGAATGTGACTGTTGATGCTGCTGTGATTCTATTAATGTCAGGTAACGCAGCACTTTTACGTGGATCTTCAAATGCAGCAAAAAGCAACGAAGTCTTGGTCAACGTGATGCGCCGAGCACTAGCGAAAACAAACATTTCACCAGATGTAATTCAATTAGTGCCATCTCATGATCGATCAACGGTTACTGCCTTATTACATGCACGAGGAAAAGTTGATCTGGTAATTCCACGAGGAAGCGCCGCATTGATTCGCACAGTTGTGGATGACTCAACCGTCCCAACAATTGAAACTGGCGCTGGTGTCTGTCATGTTTACGTTGATTCAGATGCCGACTTAGCCAAAGCACTTCCAATAGTTATGAATTCCAAGACTCATAGACCAAGTGTTTGTAATGCCGCAGAAACACTTCTAGTGCACGAAAGCGTTGCAGCGCAATTTCTTCCAAATGCTTTGGCAACTTTGCGCAGGGCAAAAGTTAAGTTAAATGTTGATGCTGCAACTGCAAAGATTGCGCAAGCAAATAACGTTGATGTCAGTATCGCTAACGAGGCTAATTGGTCCACGGAATACAATGCGTTAGAAATGAATGTTGCAATTGTTTCGAGCTTGCTCGCCGCATCCGACCATATTGCTAAATACGGCACAAAACATACGGAAGCTATCGTTACTGAGTCAGAATCAAATGCTGCAAAATTTATTGCGCTAAGCGATTGTGCTGCAGTTATGGTCAACGCATCAACCAGATTTACAGATGGCGAGCAGATGGGATTTGGTGCTGAAATTGGGATCTCAAATCAGAAGCTGCATGCCCGTGGCCCAATGGGTCTTGAACAAATGACCACCACAACTTGGATTGTTACTGGCTCTGGCCAGATTCGCGCATAACTTCAATTTATAAGTAAGCACTGGCTCGCGATAAGGTTCGACTATGGCCGCAATTTCTCGTGACGATGTCGCACACCTAGCAAAGCTGGCCCGTATCGAGATGACGCCGGACGAACTTGATCACATGGCAACTGAACTTGATCAAATTTTAGGAGCAGTAAAGCGCGTGCAAGAAGTTGCAACGGCAGATATTCCACCAACATCACATCCGCTTTCGATGTCAAATATATTTCGCGCAGATGTAGTTAAGCCAAGTCTTACAAACGAAGAAGCTTTATCAGGTGCACCTGCCCAGGCTGAAGATCGCTTTAAGGTTCCACAAATACTTGGTGAAGAATGACAAACATTTATTCCACTGCCGCCGAAATGGCAGCTGCTCTTATCAAAAAAGAGATTACTTCAGTTGAATTAACTAAAGCCCACCTGGATCGTATTTCTGCTGTTGATGGAAAATTGAATGCGTTCCTACATGTCGATAACCAAGGCGCATTGGAACAAGCAGCTGCGATTGATGCCAAACGCGCAAAGGGCGAGTCACTTTCACCACTTGCTGGTGTACCGATAGCGGTAAAAGATATTTTGGCACAAAAAGGTATTCCAACAACTGCAGGTTCAAAAATTCTTGAAGGCTGGCGTCCGCCTTATGACTCGACAGTTGTAGCAAAGTTAAAAGCAGCAGGTGTTGTAATTCTTGGTAAGACAAACATGGATGAATTCGCAATGGGTTCATCGACAGAAAATTCGGCATATGGCACAACACAAAACCCTTGGGATTTAACGAGAACTCCTGGTGGGTCAAGTGGTGGCTCTGCTGCAGCGGTTGCTGGTTTCGAAGCACCACTTGCAATCGGAACCGATACTGGTGGATCGATTCGTCAACCAGCCGCGCTAACTGGAATTGTTGGAGTTAAGCCAACCTACGGCGGAGTTTCTCGTTACGGAGTTATTGCATACTCATCAAGTCTTGATCAAGTAGGACCGTTTGCCCGAACCGTTTTAGATACAGCGTTATTACATGAAGCTATTGCGGGACATGATGAACGCGATTCAACAAGTATTGATGCACCTGTTCCACAAGTTGTAGCTGCTGCAAAGCGCCTTGATGTTAAGGGAATGAAGATTGGTGTTATTAAAGAATTAAGTGGTTCTGGTTTTCAAGCTGGTGTAAGTGCACGTATCAATGAATCAATCGAGTTATTAGTTGCCGCTGGCGCTGAAATTGTTGAAGTGTCTTGCCCTAACTTTGAATATGCACTTGCTGCTTATTATTTAATTGCACCATCTGAAGCATCATCGAACCTAGCGCGCTTTGATTCAATGCGTTATGGCTTACGTGTAGGCGATGATGGAAGTAAGGGCGCAGAAGAAGTTATGAGTGCTACTCGCGAGGCCGGTTTCGGTAAGGAAGTTAAGCGTCGAATCATTCTCGGAACTTACGCACTTTCATCTGGTTATTACGATGCTTATTACGGCTCAGCCCAGAAAGTTCGCACTCTTGTTAAACGCGATTTTGAGAACGCTTTCACAAAGGCGGATGTTTTAATTTCTCCAGTAACACCAACCACAGCATTTAAAATCGGCGAAAAGAGCAATGATCCGGTCGCAATGTATTTAAGTGACATCGCAACGATTCCAGTAAACATGGCTGGCATTGGTGGAATGAGTCTTCCAGTTGGCCTTGCAGATGAAGATGGACTTCCAGTCGGACTTCAAATCATGGCACCATTTATGCAAGACGATCGTTTTTATCGCGTAGGTGGAACGCTAGAAGCAGCGTTACTTTCTAAGTGGGGCAAGCCAATACTTTCTAACGTTCCAGATTTGGCGGTGAAGTAATGACACTTGATTATGCTGCCGCAACGAATAAGTACGAGCCAACACTTGGCTTAGAAGTTCACGTTGAACTAAATACAAATTCCAAGATGTTCTGTTCTTGTGCAACTGAATTTGGTGCGTCACCAAATACCCAGACCTGCCCAGTTTGTTTAGGACTTCCAGGAGCGCTTCCAGTTGTAAATGGAAAGGCTATCGAAAGCACCATCCTGATCGGTCTTGCTCTTAACTGTTCAATTGCGCCATACAGTCGCTTTGCTCGTAAGAATTATTTCTACCCAGATATGCCTAAGAATTTTCAGACTTCTCAATATGACGAACCGATCTGCGTTGATGGATATTTAGATGTTGAAATTGAAACTGATGAAGGTCCAAAAACTTTCCGAGTAGATATCGAACGCGTGCATATGGAAGAAGACACCGGTAAGTCACTTCACGTTGGTGGTTCAACTGGTCGAATTCATGGTGCGGAATATTCACTACTTGATTACAACCGTGCTGGTATTCCATTGGTTGAAATTGTTACTCGCATAATTCCGGGCACCGGAAAATATGCACCACAAGTTGCACGTGCATATGTAACTCAACTTCGCGACATTCTTCGTTCACTTGGCGTAAGTGATGTAAAGATGGAACAAGGTTCACTTCGCTGTGATGCCAACGTTTCACTTGCACCAATTGGTAGCGGATTACTTGGAACTCGAAGTGAGACCAAGAACGTTAACTCTCTGCGTTCAGTTGAACGCGCACTAACTGGTGAAATTGAACGTCAAGCAAATCGTCTTGAAGCTGGCGAACGCATTATTCAAGAGACCCGTCACTTCTTAGAAGAGAGTGGTTTGACTCGTCCAGGTCGTTCGAAAGAGCAGGCTGAGGATTACCGTTATTTCCCAGAACCAGATTTAGTTCCTGTAACACCAGATGCAAAATGGATTGAAGAACTTCGGGCCAAGTTGCCAGAAAATCCTGCTGATCGCCGCAAGCGCCTGCAGAAGGAATGGAACGTTCCGGATTCTGAGATGAATTCGTTAATCAATGCCGAACTTGTTGATGTTGTTGAAGAGACAATCAAACTCGGCGCAGAACCAACACGTGCTCGTACTTGGTGGCTTGGTGAAATTTCACGTCTTGCAAATGAGAAAGAAGTTGCACCAACAACTCTTATCTCTACTGCTTTTGTTGCAGAAATCATCGCGCTAATAACCAGTGGAGATCTAACCGATAA
>CAWURN010000021.1:0-4576 GCA_963924835.1 Candidatus Nanopelagicaceae bacterium
CCAGACCAAAACAAGCGCGTTCTTGTTTTCATCGGTGATGGAACTTTCGTAATGGCACCAACTGAATTGGTTACTGCTGCGCAAGAAGGCATAAACATGACAGTTGTTGTGTCTGAAAACCATGGCTATCAAGTTATCCGCAGACTACAAATGTGGCGCGTTGGCCATCACTTCGGAAATGAATTTAGATATCGTCAAGATGGTCCATCAGTTGCAGAGGCTGGAAGCACTAAGGGAACCGCACCAAGACTTGAAGGCGATTATTTAGATATCGATATTATTAAAATGTCTGAAGGTATGGGTGCGACCGCAATTTACGCAACCACTCCAGCAGAAATTCGTAGCGCTCTTGCAGATGCCCGCACAATTAAAGGTCCTGTTGTAATCGTTGTTCCAACAATTCAACACGCCAACCTGCCAGCATCAAACGTTTGGTGGGATGTTGCACCAGCAGAAGTTTCAACTCAACCATGGGTTGCAGCAATCCGCAGTGATTATGAAGCTGGACTTTCAACTCAAAGATGGCATGCGTAATGCATAAATTCATTGATCCAAGCCAATTAACCATTGGAACTTTTCTCGGCATGGGCGCGCCTATGGCCGCAGAAATTGCTGCGGTTGGTGGCGTTGATTGGGTCTTAGTTGATTTAGAACATGGTGGTGCTGGTGAAGATGTAGTTGGTCCAACTGTTGTTGCAGGTATGGCATACGGAATTCCTACATTGGTTCGAGTTGAATCTTCAGAACGAATTCGAATTGGCCGCGCACTAGATGCTGGTGCCATAGGTGTAATGATTCCAAGAATCGAAACTCCGGAACAAGTTAGTGCTGTTGTAAAACATATGTCATATCCACCATTTGGTGATCGTGGAGTTGCAACATATAACCGAAGCGCAAAGTGGGGCCGAGATTTATCTGGCCTAACGCAAAAAGCAAAGGCTGCCTGCATAATCCAAATCGAAACTTTGAAAGCGTTAGAAAACGTTGAAGCAATTGCCGCAATCGATGGCGCAGACCTATTATTCGTAGGACCACTTGATTTAAGTTTTGCACTTGGTGTGCCGCGTGATTTCAAGAACCCAGTCTTCATTGAAGCCTGCGTAAAAGTTATTGCAGCCGCCAAGGCCAACAGTAAAGTTGCTGGAATTTTGGCCGCTGATGCCGCGGCAGCATCTGCATATATCGAACTCGGATTTAAATTTATTGCAATCGGATCAGATGCAACTCTGCTTGCTGGTGCCATTACAAATCTCGTAACCCAACTAAAGAAATAAGGAAACAAATGTCTGCAGCAGTTCCAAATCGCACAGTTGGTGTTGGCTTAATCAGTGTTGGCTGGATGGGCAAAGTTCATTCCCGTGCCTACCAATCTCTTCCAATTGTTTATCCCGAACTTGGCATCAAACCAAGATTGATAATCGCTGCTGATAATGTGCAAGAGCGCGCTGACTATGCGGTAAATGTTCTTGGGTATGAGTCTTCAACTTTAGATTATCGCGATGTTCTGGCTCACCCAGAGGTTGATGTTGTTTCTATTTGTGCGCCAAATTTCCTGCATGCCGAGATTGGAATCGCAGCAGCAAAAGCTGGTAAATCATTCTGGATCGAAAAACCTGTTGGCCGTGGCGCAAGTGAAACCGAAGCAGTAGAAGCAGCGGCAATAGCAGCTGGAGTGACTACAACTATTGGTTTTAACTATCGAAATGCCCCAGCAGTTGAACATGCAAAACACTTAATTGAAAGCGGCGCACTTGGTCGCATAACAAATATTCGAGGAACATTCTTTGCCGATTATTCAGCCGAACCAAACGGCGCACTCTCGTGGCGCTTCATCCGTAAGTTTGCTGGCAGCGGCGTTCTTGGCGATTTGATGGGACACCTCGCCGATTTAGTTCAATATTTAGTTGGACCTATTGCAGAAGTAAGTGGAATGACTAAAACAATTATCACCGAGCGCCCAGTATTAGAGATGGGTTCAGGCACGCACTTTGCAGTAATCGAAGGTGGAAAATTAGAACCAGTTGAAAATGAAGATTATGCCGGAGCCCTAATTCGCTTTGCGGATAACGCAGTAGCAGCGGGCGCGCTCGGAACGATCGAAGCTTCTCGTGTTGCTGTGGGACCACGTGCAAGCTATAACTTTGAAATTTATGGCACCGAAGGTTCAATCAAATGGGATTTCGAGCGGATGAATGAAATCGAAATTGCAATTGGTCGCAAAGGCGAACATGTTGGCTATCAGAGAGTTATGGCATCACCGATGTTTGGCGATTTTGGAAACTTCCAACCAGGCGCCGGAACTTCAATGGGTTATGACGATCTAAAGATTGTTGAGGCCCGTAAATTCCTTGAAGCATACTTTGGTGGGCCGGCGAAGAATTCAAATATTCATGATGCGGTTTCTGCAGCACGTGTTGTATCGGCTATTGAAGAATCTGCAGAATCAAAGAAATGGGTAGCAATTAAAAGTGCTGTTGGAACAACGGCGGCGATTGCAAAATAATGAGCAATAGTTCAAGTTCGGTGATAGTCGGCATGGGTCCAATTTCTAGTGAAGTTGTCTCGCCAATTTTGGGCTCCGGCTTCACTTACATTGAGAACCCAACTCCGGCTGACTTAGCGATTGCCGAAGGTGCAATTGTTCGCGCCGCATTTGAATTTAATAAGTCTGTCTTTGATGCCATGCCAAACCTAAAGGTGGTTTCTCGTACTGGTGTCGGAACTGAATTAGTTGATTTAGAAATTGCAGACGCCCGTGGAATTCCAGTTTTAATTACACCTGGAAGCAATACCAACGCAGTAGCAGAAGGCGCTTTCGCGCATATTCTTCATCTCTCTAAACAACTTGGTCCACTTACAAAGTTGGTGGCTAACGACAAGTGGAATGATCGAACAAAATTCCCAGTTGGCGATTTAGAAGGTCAAACCCTTGGGATTATTGGTTATGGTCGAATAGGTGCTCGGGTTGCGAAAATTGCAAAGAGTTTTGAAATGAAAGTAATTGCCTTTGATCCATATGCGCAAGTTCCTTCAGATATAAAAGTTGAATCACTCGCAGATTTGTTATCGGTCTCTGATGTAATCACTCTGCATCTGCCACTGACTGCAGAAACAACTGGCTTAATTGGCACAGCAGAATTTAACCAAATAAAGCAAGGTGCAATCGTGGTTAATTGTTCAAGAGGAGCCCTTGTTGATTTAGATGCCGCACTTTCCGCACTAATAAGTAAGAAACTCGTGGGACTTGGATTAGATGTATTCGATTCGGAACCACCAACTCACCATCCAATTTTTGATCACGAGAACGTTGTCCTAACCCCACATGTCATGGGCTTGAGCAAGCAAGCAACAATTGCAACATATGTGATGGCGGCACAAGGTGTGCGCGATGTTCTAACTGGAGTTAAACCAAAAGCAATAGCTAATCTAAAAAATAACCAAAATGATCAGGACAGGAGCACCAAATGAGCGCAAAGAACGCGAAGATAGCGGCCGCACCAATTTCATGGGGAGTTTGTGAAGTCCCAGGATGGGGACATCAAATGTCACCAGCGCGCGTATTGAAAGAGATGGCCGATTTAGGATTTAGCGCAACTGAATTTGGACCTGAAGGTTTCTTGCCAATGGAACCAGCACTAAAGGCATCAATATTAAAGGAACATAACATGACTGCAGTCGGTGGCTTTGTTCCAGTTATCTTGCACCGTGCAGATCACGATCCAATACCTGGAGTTCAAAAAGAATTAGAAGGGTACGCAGCTGCTGGCGCAAAGACTCTAGTTCTTGCCGCTAATTCTGGAATTACTGGATATGACGAAAAACTTCCAGTGCTAACGGATAGCGAATGGGAAATATTGTTCAACAATCTAAACCGCATTCAAGCCGAAGCGGCAAAGATTGGCGTGAAGTCAGTTCTACACCCACATGTTGGAACAATGGTTGAAACAGCAGATCATGTGAATCGCGTCGTAAAGGGTTCAACAATTCCATTCTGTTTAGATACCGGTCACATGATGATTGGTGGAACCGACATCGTCGCGTTCTCTAAAGATCATGCAGATCGTGTTGCACATTCACATCTTAAAGATGTGAACAATGTAATGGCGGCAAAGGTTCGTTCGCATGAAGTTACTTACTATGACGGAATGTTGGCCGGTCTTTACACACCACTTGGTCAAGGCGATGCAAATATTCGCACCGTTGTTCGCAATTTAATTATGGCTGGCTATGACGGTTGGTTTGTTTTAGAACAAGACAATGCGTTAAGCGCTGAACCAGCAGTAGGTGCTGGTCCATTTGCAGATGCGAAAGCTAGTGTGGAATTCCTGCGCCAAGTTCTAGCTGAACTCGATAGCGAAGGTTTCTAAAGCTTTATAACTTTACGACCTTTACGACTTTGCCCGTCTTTGCAGATTCAGTTGCAGCGTCAGCGAGAATTAGCGCTTTGCAACCATCTTCATAAGTCGGGTTAAGTTGTTTTCCGGTTTCGATACTTTCGATAAAGAGCGCAAGCTCTTTGCGGTATGAAGCGGCATATCGTTCTAAGAAGAAGTCTAGATATGGATCAAGTTGTTCG
>CAWURN010000022.1:0-3469 GCA_963924835.1 Candidatus Nanopelagicaceae bacterium
AGCGGTTGATTCTGTTGGTAGTAAATGTCTAAATGGAGGAAAGCTGCCATCTAAAGTTCTTGATGTCATTGTTTTATCTTCAGATACAAAACCAACTAGTTTTTCATTTGATGTTGTTGGTGAAAGCGCGAATGTTATCTGCCCACCGCCTGCTAAAGATTTTGCAGCATCAATTAAAGTTCTAGCTCTAAGTAACGTCGAGGCTTCTAGATTTTCGTCTTTTGGGTTCCAGTTAATTTCTTTTACTGCCAACCGATATCTATCAGTGGCAGCTAAAGTAATAATGTTTTTGTTCATTTCAATATGAACACCAGTAAGTGTTGGTAAGGAATCATCTTTTCCGGCAGCAATCGCAACTTGGTTAACCGCGTTTGCAAAAACATCACCAGGGATTTCTCCTGCTGCTTGCGGGAGGGTTGGTAGATTTGGGTATTCATTTACTGGAAGGGTCGGTAAAGTAAATTTTGCGCTTCCTGCGGTTACTAGAACTCGAGTTCCGTCTAAATTGAATGTGACAGGTTTTGCGGGAAGTGATCTAGCAATCTCGGCCAACAATCTTCCAGGAACTAAAACTTTTCCTTTTGTTGCGATGTCTGCACTAATAATTGCTTTGGTGGATGTTTCTAAATCTGAACCGGTTAGAGTAATTGAGTCGGTTACATCAATCATGATTCCGAGCAGCGCTGTTTGAATAGGGCGAGATGAAAGGCTGCGGGCAACCCAATTAACAGCATCGATCAACGGATCGCGTTCAACTACAAATTTCATTCCCTTATCCTTCCCTCAATGAGGTAGTTAGCAAACCCACACAGGTTCGCTAGTCCCCAACCTTTTCTATTTAATATAAGTATTCGTAGTAACTAGAGCTAAAATCTGTGGACAATCAAGAAAACCCCTGGTCGCCAAGCACAAAATCTTAATTTCAAGGCTGTGGGAATCCCGTGGATAACCAAAACTAACTTGCCCCACTAACACTCCCTCCCCCACCAAACCTTTAGTTTTCCACACTTATCCCCAAGTTATCCCCAAGATGGGGGCAACTGCCCACACAATGTATGTAATTAACTTCTAATTAGCTTCTAGCCTGCAATTTAATCCGGTTGGTTAACTCAGTGACCTGGTTGTAGATAGAACGGCGCTCTGCCATCAACTGGCGGATTTTGCGATCTGCGTGCATAACAGTTGTATGGTCGCGGCCACCAAAAGTCTGCCCAATTTTCGGCAACGAGAGCTCGGTCAGCTCGCGGCACAAATACATTGCAATCTGCCTAGCGTTTACCAAAACCCGAGACCTAGAGGTTCCACAAAGATCATCCAGGGTAAGGCTGAAGTAAGTAGCGGTTTGGGCCATGATTGTTGTGGCTGTGATTTCTGGTCCGCCAGCTTCTGGAATCAAATCTTTCAAAACAATTTCAGCTAAACCTAAATCAACCGCTTGGCGATTCAAAGAAGCGAAAGCGGTTACACGAATTAGCGCACCTTCAAGTTCGCGAATATTTGAAGAAATTTTACTTGCAATATATTCCAACACATCGTCAGGAGCATTTAATTTATCTTGCGCTGCTTTTTTGCGGAGAATAGCAATACGAGTTTCTAATTCCGGTGGTTGAATATCTGTAATCAGACCCCACTCAAATCGGCTGCGTAAACGATCTTCCAAAGTGGTTAATTGTTTTGGTGGGCGATCACTAGAAATAACAATCTGCTTATTTGCGTTATATAAAGTGTTGAAGGTGTGGAAGAACTCTTCCTGAGTTCTCTCTTTATTTTCCAAGAACTGAATGTCGTCAACTAGAAGCACGTCTAGGTCACGATAACGACGTTGAAAAACCGAAGCTTTGTCATCACGGATAGAGTTAATAAAGTCGTTTGTGAACTCTTCGCTTGAAACATATCTAACCCGGACACTTCCGTATAACTCTTTGGTATATGCGCCAATAGCGTGTAATAAGTGGGTTTTTCCTAGCCCGGACTCACCATAAATAAAGAGTGGGTTGTATGCCTTTGCTGGGGCCTCAGCAACTGCTACTGCGGCAGCGTGGGCAAATCGATTCGATGCGCCAATAACAAAAGTTTCGAAAATGTAACGAGGATTTAATTGTGTTGGCTCTGAGGCGATTGTTGGTTTTGAGTCGCGGCCAGTTCCAGATTTAGGAAGTTGGTCAACAATTGGTTCTACGACATCTTCAATTACATCAATCTGTAAAGATTCATCGACAGTCACAGCGATATTAATTTTTTGATCAAGCTTTGCAGAGAGAGCTTCATTTAAAATTGTACGAAGTCTGGTCTCTAGAACATCTTTAGCAAAAGCATTTGGCGCAGAAAGCAATAAATTTGATCCACCTTCACCTTGAATCAAACCAAGAGGTTTTGTCAGCGATAGAAATGCGCGGTGTTGAGGAGATTCAATCGAAACATCTGCAATCACAGCCCCCCAAAGAGCGGTCAGATCATCAACCTCGAGTAGCGCCATGGGAACCTCCAACTTTCCTAAAACTATAAATATCCAAAATAAGACATATCCACAGGGTTATCCACAACCTGTGGTCTAAAGTAAAACTTGAGCCTTTTGAGCCCTAATTTCTGTGGATAGAGGGCGAAAGTAGGGGCATTCCTGGGAAATTGCAAGTGGTTATCCACAAAATTAAATCCATCTAGACCTGGCCAAGCCTGGCCAAGATACGGGTTTTATGCGAGTTTGACCCTTATCAACAGGTAGCCGTAATCTAGCGCCCTCATCAAAGTTATGAGTAGTTGTGACCCGGCGGGGTAAAACCTGCAGGAGAAATCCCCGAATTTATTAGGAGAGTTTTATGTCAAAGCGCACATTTCAACCTAACGTTCGTAAGCGTGCCAAGAAGCATGGCTTCCGTGCTCGCATGGCAACACGTGGTGGAAGAGCGGTTCTAGCTCGTCGCCGCGCTAAAGGTCGCACAAACATCTCTGCATAACTGCTGATACCCGTGCTACCAGCCAAGAACCGGTTGCGCACAAGCAAAGATTTCGCTCTAACTACAAAAACTGGAGTCCGAGCAACTTCTTTATCGCTTGTGGTCTACCTAAAAACAAATTCAATTAGCCCGACCAATACAGTCGATGCCAGCGCGCCTCAAATTGGACTCATTGTTAATAAATCAGTGGGCGGATCTGTTTCCCGTCATCGAGTTTCAAGACAGTTACGCCACTTAATTTCTGCGCATATTTCTAATATTCCAACCGGCAGCAAATTAGTAATTCGAGTTCTTCGCCTTCAACCAAATTACGAAGTCGAGCTAAACGAGCTAATGCCAAAAGTTTTAAATAAATTGCCGGTGGGCTTGTGAGAAAAATCTTCGCGGGCTTAATAAAAATTTACCAAACTTGGATTTCCCCAGGACTCGCTCCTCGTTGTAAGTATTACCCAAGCTGTTCAACATATGCGGCTGACGCAGTCACTGAATATGGCGGAAAAGGCTTGGCGATGGCG
>CAWURN010000023.1:0-3512 GCA_963924835.1 Candidatus Nanopelagicaceae bacterium
ATATCTTTGAATACGTTAATTAAATCCATCGGAGTAAGTGGATAAGGAGTTGGCACTGCGATTGCAGGTGCGTGCATCGTGCCATCTTCATCAAGGACTGAAGCCTTGATACTAAGACCGCCGCAATCAATGCTCAGCGTCATTACTGGGGAATTTGCCATGTGCTAATTAAACCAACAAATAAGGCCCCACACTAATGAAAGTTGTGGGGCCCTAAATTTTAAGCGTTAATTAATGAGAATGTCCGCCTGGACCATGGCCGTGGCCATTTCCACTTGCTTCATCCTTCTTCGCTTCAGGAGTCTCAAAAACCAGAGCTTCTGTTGTAATAAACATTGCAGCAATTGATGCGGCATTTGCTAGCGCAGAACGAGTTACTTTAACTGGATCGATTACGCCGACTTTTACCAAGTCTTCGTAAACTTCAGTTCCAGCATTGAAGCCTTCATTCGCTTTCATTGTGCGAACTTTTGCAACAACTACATAACCTTCGTGGCCAGCATTTTCTGCAATCCAGCGAAGTGGTTCATCGCAAGCCTTGCGAACTAAGCGAACACCGACTGCTTTATCGCCTTCGAAGCCAAGATCTTTATCGAGTGCTGATGCTGCGTGAACTAATGCGGCGCCACCACCAACAACGATTCCTTCTTCAACGGCTGCGCGAGTTGCAGAGATTGCATCTTCTAATCTGTGCTTCTTCTCTTTTAACTCAACTTCAGTATGAGCTCCAACTTTGATAACGCAGACGCCACCAGCAAGTTTTGCAACGCGCTCTTGTAGCTTCTCGCGATCCCAATCAGAATCAGTATTTTCAAGTTCATTGCGAATCTCTTGGACTCGGGCTGAAACTTGTGCCTTGTCGCCAGCGCCATCAACGATGGTTGTGTTGTCCTTAGTGATTACAACACGGCGAGCGCGACCAAGAAGATCGACAGTTACTTGCTCTAGCTTTAGGCCAACCTCGGCTGTGATTACTTGACCACCAGTAAGAATTGCGATGTCTTGCAACATTGCCTTACGACGATCTCCAAAGCCTGGTGCCTTAACCGCAGCAGAAGTAAATGTGCCACGCATCCGGTTTACAACAAGTGTAGAAAGCGCTTCACCTTCAACATCTTCAGCGATGATTAATAGTGGCTTTCCAGCTTGGGAAACCTTCTCCAAGATTGGAAGGATTTCTGCAAGTGCTGAAATCTTGCCGCCAGAGATTAGAACGTAAGCATCTTCTAATACGGTCTCCATACGATCTGAATCAGTAACGAAATAAGGCGAGATATAGCCCTTATCGAATTGCATACCTTCAGTGAAATCTAGTTCTAGACCAGTTGTTGATGACTCTTCAACGGTGATAACGCCATCCTTGCCGACCTTGTCCATTGCCTCTGCAATGAGATCGCCAATCGCCTTATCTTGTGCGGAAATAGTTGCAACATCTGCAATCTGAGACTTGCCACTTACTGCAGTTGAATTCTTCTTTAGCTCTTCAGAAACTGCTTTAACTGCTGCTTCAATACCAACCTTGATATCCATTGGTTGAGCTCCGGCAGCAAGGTTACGAAGACCTTCCTTAACCATTGCTTGCGCAAGAACTGTTGCAGTAGTTGTTCCATCGCCAGCAACATCATTGGTCTTTTCAGCAACTTGCTTTACAAGTTGAGCACCCATGTTTTCGGCGGGATCAGATAGTTCAATTTCCTTGGCGATTGTTACGCCGTCATTTGTAATTAGTGGTGCGCCATATGACTTAGCGATAACAACATTGCGACCCTTGGGTCCAAGCGTTACTTTTACGGTGTCAGCAAGAATGTTGACGCCGCGCTCCATCGCACGACGAGCCTCTTCATCAAAACTTAAAGTTTTTCCCATGTGTTATTACTTCTTTTCAATAATTGCTAATACATCGCGAGCTGAAAGAACAAGGTATTCCTCGTTGTTGTACTTAACTTCAGTTCCGCCGTACTTGCTGTAAAGAACTACATCGCCAACTTTTACATCCATTGGTGTGCGTACGCCATCATCAAAACGACCTGGACCAACTGCGATAACAGTGCCTTCTTGTGGCTTCTCTTTTGCAGTATCTGGAATTACTAAACCTGACGCTGTTGTTTGCTCGGCTTCATTTGCCTTTACAACTAGGCGATCTTCTAGTGGCTTGATGGTTAGGGCCATGATTTCTCCTTCATAATTAATGGGCGCTACTCGATTAGCAGACTCACCCTTCGAGTGCTAACGCAAACTCTAAAGCAGGGGTGGGTGGGGCGTCAAAATTAACTAGAAGATGGGTCTTGATATTCCCGAGCTGGAATCGGCCGCAAAGCCTATTTGTGAGGGATTTAAGCCCTTTGCCACAGCAAGTGAACCTAATGCCGCGACCATTGCCCCGTTATCGGTGCACAAATCCATTGGTGGAATCCGCAGTTGAATTCCTGCTTTGCCAGTGCGTTCTAAGGCCAGATCACGCAACCTACTGTTCGCGGCTACCCCGCCGGCAATTATCAAAGTTTCGATTCCAGTTTCTTTTGCTGCCCCAATCGCCTTTGTTAGAAGCACATCGACAACTGCTTCTTGGAAAGATGCAGCAACATCAGCCCGCAGATAATTTGGGGTTTTTGCTAAGTATCTTGAAACCGCGGTTTTCAAACCGGAAAATGAGAAATCATATTTATGATCAATTAAATCTCGAGCCAGAGTTAAGCCACGTGGAAAATCTATTGCCTCTGGATTTCCAGATTTTGCTTCACGATCAATTGCTGGTCCACCTGGAAAACCAAGTTCGAGAATTCTCGCAATTTTATCGAAGGCTTCACCGGCTGCATCATCAATAGTTGAACCAAGGGTCTTTACATCATCGGTTAAATCATTAATCTGCAAAATTGAACTGTGTCCGCCGCTAACTAAAAGTGCAATTGCTGAATCTAATTTGTGATCTGAATTTAGGGAGTCAACTGCAATGTGGGCCGATAAATGATTGATGCCGAAAAGTGGTTTATCAAGAGCAAGTGCCATTCCTGCTGCGCTAGATGTTCCAACTAATAGTGCACCTATTAATCCTGGCCCTGCGGTCACTGCAAAAGCATCAATATCTTGAATCGAAACCTTTGCATCCCTGAGTGCTTGGGCAATTACATTTGGCATCGCCTCTAAATGTGCGCGGCTTGCGATCTCTGGAACTACGCCACCAAATCGGGCATGCTCATCAACGCTAGATGAAATAACATTTGCCAATAAATTACGACCGCGAACTATTCCAACCGCGGTCTCGTCACAGGAAGTTTCAATTCCAAGAACTAAGGCATCAGAGTTTTTCATGTTAACTCCTTGCGCATAACAATCGCTGGCTTTCCTGGACCGTAATAATCTTTACGACGTGAAATTTCAATAAAGCCAAATGACTCATAAAGCGGAATCGCCTCTTCGTTGCCAACCCGGACTTCAAGCATTATTGCTTCGCATTTTTGAGTTCGAGACCAATCAATTAATCTGCGCAGTAATTCCCGGCCGATACCTTTACG
>CAWURN010000024.1:0-3660 GCA_963924835.1 Candidatus Nanopelagicaceae bacterium
CATTACGCGCCCCAGTTACTCGATTAATTACGCCCATCTGTCGTGGCCTAATAAAACTAGGCGTAAGTGCAAATATGGTGACCGCGATTGGCGCGCTATTTACAATTCTGGCGGCAATTTTTACTTTTCCACGAGGGCAGTTCTTTCTTGGAACGATGTTAATCATTGTCTTTGTTCTCTTCGATCTATTAGATGGAACTATTGCGCGACTTTCAGCGAAGGGATCGAATGCTTGGGGCGCACTATTAGATTCCACATTAGATCGCCTTACTGATGCCGTAATCCTTGGGTCAATTCTCTGGTTCTGCATTGACACTGAAGACCCATTAGTTCCGCTAGTGCTTCTATCGATTGTCTTCGGATTTTTAATCTCATATATAAAGGCGCGATCAGAATCATTGGGAATCGAATGCAACGGGGGATTGGCTGAACGAAGCGAACGCATAATCATTGTGCTTACTACTACCGGTTTTGCTGGACTAGGCATTCCATATGTAATGGCAATTGGATTCTGGATTCTTGCAATCGTAAGTTTGGTGACAGTTTTACAACGTCTAAAAATTGTTTATGTGGGTGCGAAATAAAACATGGGTGATTTTTTAGTTTACTGGGGATACAACATCGCTTGGAAAATCATTCGATGGATACCAGAAGGCAGCGTGTATTCCTTGGCAGACAAATTTGCCGATTATCTATATGCCCGTAATGGGAAAAGTGTTACTCGTCTGCGAACAAATTTTCATAGAGTGCGACCAGAATTAGATGATGCACAGTTAGAATTTTTGGTTAACGCGGGTATGCGTTCACACCTTAGATATTGGTGTGACACTTTTAGGTTTCCTAGTTGGAGCAAAGAGCGATTAATCGCAACAACGGTTTGCGATAATGAGAATTTCTTGCGCGATCCAATCTCTGCTAAGCGTGGGTGCATAGTTGCGCTTCCGCATGCCGGAAATTGGGATCATGCTGGTGCATATTTTTGTGCCACGGGAATTCCTCTCACAACGGTGGCAGAGCACTTAAAACCAGAGAAATTATTCCGCAAGTTTCTTAAATATCGAACCGCTATTGGAATGGAGGTTCTGGATTTAAACACCAGAAGCATCGCAGTTTTATCGCAGCGTCTTCGTGCAGGAAAACTTGTTGCACTTGTTGCAGATCGAGATTTATCAAAGAACGGCATTCCAGTGGAATTTTTTGGCAAAGGTGCACAGATGCCAGCCGGGCCAGCACTTTTAGCAATTCAAACCGGAGCAGATTTGATAACGGCATATGTAAAATATGAAGCGGTAGGAATTCGGATAATTTTTGAAGAGGCGATTAAGGTTCCAGAAACTGGAACCGTTCCAGAAAAGGCTGCGGCAATGACGCAAGTTATGGCAGATAGATTTGCCAAGCAATTGCAAGTCCACACTGTTGATTGGCACATGATGCAACGAATTTGGCTGGGCGAGGAAAAAGAAGAGAAAGTTTCGGGCAAAGATGCGTAGCCTTAAATTAGGAATTGTTTGCCCTTACGGTTGGGATACACCGGGCGGAGTCCAAATTCATATAAAAGAATTAACGGAATGGCTAATTGCTGCCGGACATCAGGTGTCCGTGTTAGCCCCGGTTACAAGTGAAGATGGAAATATTGAACCCTGGGTTGTTTCAGCCGGTCGTCCAATCTCAATTCCATATAACGGTGCAGTTGCTAAAGTAATTTTTGGCCCACTTGCTTCATCAAGAGTTAAGCAATGGATAGGCAATGGCGATTTTGATTTACTCCACCTGCATGAACCAGCTATTCCTTCACTCTCACTTCTTGCTGGTTGGGCTGGAGATGGTCCGATGGTGGCAACGTTTCATGCCGCAAATAATCCGCAGAAGGTTGCGAATGCAATAGGAACAATGCTTGATCCACTAATTGAAAGAATTACGGCGAAAATTGCCGTAAGTGAAATTGCGCGAGAAACACTAAAAGATCGTTTCAATACCGAAGCAGTCGTAATCCCGAACGGTATTAATACAAGTAAATTTGAAGAGATCGGCGTGAGATCGGAATGGGCGTTGCCAAACACCCTTGGTTTCATTGGACGATTTGATGAACCAAGAAAAGGTTTAGCGGTTTTGTTGGCGGCAATTCCAAAAATAGTAGACCGCGTTCCAAATTTGAGGGTGTTGGTTGCTGGTCCAGGTAATGCGCAAGATTTCGACAAATTGGTGCCGCCAGAACTTCGGGAGCGAATAACCTTCTTAGGTCGAATTTCAGAGTTAGAGAAGGCACAATTCTTTAAATCTATCTCCTTATACATTGCTCCGAATACCGGTGGTGAATCATTTGGAATTATTCTGGCGGAAGCTATGGCTGCTAAAGCACCAATTGTTGCGAGCAACCTTCCGGCATTTTTAAAGCTTCTAGATAACGGCGAAGCTGGAGCAATTTTTACCGCCGAGAGTGCGGATGATTTGGCTAAAACCGTTTTGAATTTATTGGAAGACGCAAACGCAAGAATGGCAATTGCTGGCGCTGGATACGAGAAAGCAAAGAGTTTTGATTGGAATTCAGTGGGTGAACAGATTCTGTCAGTGTATGAAATGGCATTAGCAGGAAACTCTAAGGTCTATCTGGCTTCTGACAATCGTTTTTGGAATAGATTGCGCTCTAATGGTTGAAATAATAGTTACAACAATATTCTTACTCTTAATTTCTGGTTGGTATCTCTCATTTCTAGCCTCGAGGCTTGATGCGTTGCATCATAGAGTTGAAACATCTTGGGCTCATTTAGATGCGCTGCTTCAGAAAAGAGCGGCGCTTGCACTCGAAATTGCCCATTCAATAGCCGTAGACCCTGCAACAAGTTTGGTTTTGACAGCCGCTGCATATGAAGCACGTGAGGCCAATATTGTTGAGCGCAGCGATGCCGAAATTGCGTTGTCCCAGGGCTTAAAGTTGATTCTTGCAGATGAAGAGACTGTACCAAGTGGAATAGAGATTGATTTGATCACTTCATTGAATGCGATTTCCGAGAAAATTTCTGTGGGAATTAAGATTCATACCGAAGCAGTTCAGAGTGCACAGTTCTTGCGAAGTAAATTGCTCTTTAAAGTATTCAGGTTGGCCGGTCATGCGCCACTGCCGATGCGCTATTCATTTGAGGATGACATACTATGAAAAAAATTTTAGCGGCCATATCCATTTTGATAGTTTTGAGTTCCTGCGCTTCGCCATCAAGTGTCGTTAAAAAGGTAACTACAAAAGAGGTTGAGCGAAATGTTTTAACAAACTTGCCAGGAGTGAACGGGCCAGTACTTGCAGTAAAGATAGATGATACGACGCCAGCACATCCTCAGGTGGGACTTGATAGCGCTGATGTTGTATATATCGAGCAAGTCGAAGGTGGCCTAACAAGATTAGCTGCGATATTTACAAATAAAGTTCCGGCGCTAATTGGACCAGTGCGATCTGCCCGAATTAGCGATCTTGAAATTTTGGCACAGTATGGCCGAGTTGGATTTGCTTACAGTGGTGCACAGAGTAAGTTGCGCCCGGTAATTGAAGCGGCAAACCTTGAAAACATCAGTGGGGAGCGAAATCCACCATCGATTTACCAGACTGATTCGACTCGGTATTCACCAACCAACATGATGCTCGATGCAAATGCACTTTTGAAGAAGACT
>CAWURN010000025.1:0-11141 GCA_963924835.1 Candidatus Nanopelagicaceae bacterium
TTGCGCGTCGCCTGCGGTTTGAACTTCGGCGATTACATTTCCGGTGCTGGGATCGGTAACAGGCAGGGTGCCGTCGCCTTTTACCCATGCGCCATCAATATAAAGGTCGGTTTTTAATTGCATGCGGCAAGCATACGCCCCCATTGCGAAGTAAAATTAAATCCAGTGAACTGAAGATTTCCCCGATAAATAGGAAGAGTGGCTGTGCCAAAGTCTTGGATTGATGACGCCCCAGAACCGATGGTTCTCCAGGAGCATGCGCATTTAGCGGATCCGATTTCTTATCGAATTAAACGCCGGCTTTTAGGTAACCCACTAAACCGCCACACACTCAGCCATCAAAGATTAAAGAAGCGCTACGCACTTGGGATTCTCTCTTCTGACTGTATTTCTTCTTCCGCATACGGAAGTGAACAGATTCTTCTTGCGTTAGTTCCAGCATTTGGGTTAGCGGCATTCGCAATGTTGATGCCAATGACGGCAATTGTTTTAGTCATTTTATTAATTGTCACGCTCTCTTATCGAAATGTGATTTCGGTTTACACCAAAGTTGGTGGCGCTTATATTGTTTCGCGAGATAACTTCGGGCCAGTCGTTGCACAAGTCGCTGCTGTTGCTTTGATGTTGGATTACATCGTAACTCTTGCAATTCAATCTGCCGCTGGTGTTGCAGCAATCGCATCAACTTTCCCTGAAGTTGGACCTTGGAAGATTCATATAACTTTGGTAATAATTGTTCTACTTAGTTATGGAAATTTGCGCGGTGTGAAAGAAGCCGGCAAAGCATTTGCCCTTCCAACATATTTATTCGTTGGATCGATGGCAATTGTTTTTGGAATTGGAATTTATCGCCAATTTGCTGGAACATTGCCGCTGTTAGATGTAAATCAAGAAGGTGCAGTTCCAATTGGTGAATCTCAAGGTTTGTTAACTTTTGCTGCAATCTTTATTTTGTTACGCGCATTCGCAAATGGTGGATCTTCACTTACCGGTCTAGAAGCAATTTCTGATGGGGTCTCTCTATTTAAATCTCCAGAGCAAGTAAATGCTCGCAAAACTTTAGTAATTATGAGCACCATATTGGGCTCTTTAGTCCTTGGAGTTTCTTGGTTCGCTCATAAAATTCAGGCAATCCCCTATGAAAATGAGACTCCTACAGTCATTTCACAAGTAGCTAAAACGATTTTAGGTGATGGAACTTTTGGAAATATCTTCTTCATAATTGTTCAGGCTGCCACAATGCTTATCCTCTTCGCAGGCGCAAACACCACATATAGCGCTTTCCCATTACTAGTTAACTTTGTTGCAACCGATGGATATTTACCAAATTGGTTAACAAAGCGTGGGCACCGCTTGAACTTCTCAAATGGAATTTTATTGCTA
The DNA here is from genome assembly GCA_963924835.1 of Candidatus Nanopelagicaceae bacterium. Taxonomy (GTDB): domain Bacteria; phylum Actinomycetota; class Actinomycetes; order Nanopelagicales; family Nanopelagicaceae; genus AAA044-D11. Next base: position 1,384 of record CAWURN010000025.1, read on the forward strand.
TCTGGTTCTGCAATAATTTTGGTCTTAGTTACAAAAGCATCGGTAGAGCATTTGGTTGCTTTCTATGCTCTCGGGGTGTTTACCGCTTTCACGCTCTCTGGTTTAGGAATGGCTAAACATAATTATACGAACCGAGGTAATTGGTGGAAGGGGAAATTCGTTATAAATGCGCTCTCCGGCGGAATATCTCTCATCGTAGTTATCATCTTTGCAATCGTTAAATTTAACCAAGGTGCCTGGGTTGTAATAGCAATTACCCCAATTTTAGTTATGACTTTTTTAAGGTTACGCAAGCAATATTCTAAAGAACAAAATGTGTTAGAAGTTACGAGCCAAAGTTCTCGTGCAACTTCTATCTCACGACACGATGTAACCGTCTTAGTTGATAGCTTCGATCTCGCAACCATCGGAGCAGTTAGATATGCCCGCTCACTAAATCCTAGAAATCTAAATGCTGTGCACTTTGTTATCGATGATAAGCGCGCAGAAATTATTAGCGAAGGTTGGGCCGCAAATGCTGCGGTCACAGATGTGCCGCTCATTTTGATTGATTGCGCAGATCGCAGACTTCCTAATGCCGCTGTTGACTATGCAATTCGAGCAACCGCAAACCATGATGTTGAATTAACTTTGTTGCTTCCGCGTCGTTCTTATTCAAGGCTCTTGGGCCGGGTATTACATGATCAAACAGCTGAAGCCATTGCAGCGCCAATTTCACAGTTAGAACGTGTTGTGGCAACCATTATTCCCTTCGATGTAGAGAAGATTTTGGATTCAAAAACTCGCGGTAAATCTGTATTCGTTCCTGCAGAACCAGAGGCAAAGCCTGCGAAGATGCCACTTCCGAAATTGCAGAGTGCAGAGAACTCTCCAGTTGGGCATTACAACGAAAATATTTTGCCGATCTCGAATGCCACTTGGCGCAGACGAGCACACGTGCGAGGTAACGTCACTGCAATTAGAACAGCCCCATCTGGTGGTGCACCAAAAGTAGATGTCGAGATTTGGGATTCGACCGGGGGAATAACTTTGCAATTCTTGGGACGTCGCGAAATTGCGGGCCTTGATGTTGGTTCAACAATTTGCGCAGAGGGAATGGTTGGTGAAACCGAGGGTTCACTTACGATTCTTAATCCCTCTTATGAAATAGTTATTTAATTACTTCTTAACAAAAAGTAAGCGCGCAACAATTAATCCAACTGGTAGCCCGATTAACTGTGCAATCATGTAAATCCAGGCCGAATGCAGAGTTATTCCGGCGAATGAATCACTCCAGATGCGAGCAAAAGTGACTGCTGGGTTTGCAAACACAAAGGACGATGTTGCATAAAATGCTGTGGTTATCCAAGCGGGAACGATAAACGGTGCAAGATTCGTTCGCTTTTGATCGATTAGCAAATGAATAATCATGACTAAGCCAGCGGTTGCAAATATCTCGCTAATAAATAAGTTTGTTCCAGTGCGTTCGTGTTGTGATTGAAAAATTGCTGGCTTATTGAAAATTAAGTTTGCAAAGACTGTTCCGCAAAATCCACCAGCAAATTGCGCAACGATGTAAGCACCTGCATTCTTTGCATCTATGCGATTTTTGAATAGTTCTCCAAGAGTTACAACAGGATTGAAGTGTGCACCGCTGATTGGCCCGAGCAAGGTAATTATTAAATAGAGCATAGAAACTATTGAGATCGCATTTATCGTTAACTGGATGCCTTCATCTTTAGTCAGGTTTGTGGCCATAATTCCAGAGCCAATTACTGCCGATAGAAGAAGTGCCGTGCCTAGGAATTCTGCGAATATTTTCTGTAGTTTCACATGTCTTAATTTAGTGGGAAGATATGGTCTGCTCAGTGTCCGCCACGTTAACAAGAAGGGAAGCCGCAATGCCATTAGCATTTAAAGTATTTGCGCTCTCTGATCTTGGATTACATCGCGCGGGAAACGAAGATTCGGGATTGGTTTCACCAAAGTTAATTGCTGTTGCCGATGGGATGGGCGGACATGCAGGTGGCGAAGTTGCATCAACTATTGCGATAACCGCGCTTGCAGCCGCAGAAATTACCGAAAGTTCGCTTTTAACTATTACAAAAGATATAGATTCTGCGATTTTACATAAATCTCAAACTCAACCTGATCTTGCTGGGATGGGAACAACACTGACTGCCCTACATATAAATAATGAAGCAGTAGAACTTCTTCACGTTGGTGATACGCGTTGCTATGCCTTTGCTGGTGGAAAATTAAATCAATTGAGCCATGACCACACTGTCATGCAAGAACTAATTGAACAAGGCCGAATTACTCCTGACGAAGTGGTTAGCCATCCACAACGTTCACTATTGACTCATGCTTTGATGGGTGACTCTGGATTTGAACCTGTAATTCAACTTTATCCAATAAAAATTGGTGATCAATTTTTGTTATGCAGTGATGGCTTGACATCAGTTCTATCTGACTTTGAAATTGGAAAAATACTAAAGAAATATTCTGGTCAGGAATTAGTCGAAAATTTAGTTGCGGAGACGAAAGCTAAAGGTGCGCCAGATAATGTGACTGTTATTTGGGCCGAGATAGTTTTAGAAGAAGATGCCAGCGCTGCGACATTAATCGGGGCCGCTCGTGCTTAAAGTCTTTGGAAGTCGCTATGAAATTGGCGAAATGATTGGCACAGGTGGAATGGCTGATGTTTATATTGGCGAAGACCAGAGGCTTTCTCGAAAAGTTGCAGTGAAAGTTCTGCGTAGTGATTTAGCACGTGACCCTTCATTTGTGGCAAGGTTTAGAAAAGAGGCCCTTGCTGCCGCTGGTTTAAACCACCCAGGGATAGTTGCCGTATATGACTCTGGTGAAGAGGGGGCAAATTCGTACATAGTTATGGAGCTTGTAACTGGCCACACGCTTCGCGAAGAAATTCAGAAATCAAAGAAGTTAACAGTTGAAAGTTCACTGGAAATTGTTGACGGTGTTTTGGATGCACTTTCATATTCACATACCAATGGAATTATTCACCGGGATATAAAACCAGGAAATATCATGTTGACTGATTCTGGTGATGTAAAAGTTATGGATTTTGGAATCGCTCGTGCGATGGATGATATTGGTGCAACAATGACGAGCACTTGGAACGTTGTTGGAACAGCGCAATATCTTTCGCCAGAGCAGGCAACTGGTGAAGCTGCAGATCTTAGAAGTGATATTTATTCTGTTGGCTGTTTGCTTTACGAATTAGTTACCGGAAAACCACCATTTACTGGTGACACCCCTGTTGCTATTGCATACCAACATGTTTCCTCAGACTTTCTCTTGCCAAGCGCACTGAATCCAGAATTAGATGAAAACATCGACAAAATAATTACTGTTGCACTAGCGAAGAATCCAGATGATCGCTACCAAAGCGCAGAATTGATGTTGGCAGATATCCGCAGAGCGATGCGCGGCCAGGATGTTACGACCAAGATTCGCCGCATTGTTCCACGCCGTAATTTTCTTGTAATGGGTGGCGCGGCTGCAATATTTTTTGCGTTAATCGCATTTGCAGTAAGTTCTTTTGATTCGGGAGCGCCTGTGCCTTCGCTCCAAATTCCTAACGTTGTTGGATTGACCCAGAGCGCAGCTGAAGAGTTATTGACTGACTACACAATAAATATTCAGCGGTCACCTGATTCAAGAATTCCTAAAGATCGAGTTGCTTCACAACTTCCACTCGCGACAACGCGGGCACCAAAGGGCAGCAGTATTACTTTGACAATTTCTGATGGCCCGGGAGATACAACAGTTCCGACAAATATCGTTGGTTTAAGCCTGGAAGAAGCCCGAAACGAACTTGCGGCGGCAGGTCTATTAGTTACACAGATAATTCCAGTTGATTCAAATTCTAGAACTGGAATGGTTTTGAAAATTACTCCAGATGCTGGCTCAATAATTAAGGCAGGAAGTGGTGTTGTTTTAGAAATTGCTAGCGGAAGTTTGAAGGTTCCGGTGTTAATTGATTTAACTGGTATCGAAGCTCAAACAATCCTGACGCAAGCTGGTTTCTTAGTAAAAGAGATTAACGCTTACGATGAAGCAAAACCTGATGGTGTCGTTTTGGCACAGGCGCCAGTAGCCGGAACAACTCTTATTATCGGTTCAGATGTTGCAATTACCGTTAATAAAAAACCTTAAGATTTAATTACCAGTTCTTATTGGCATTTACCAGAACGCTTAAACCAACCGCGCGATTGCGAGCGCCAAGATCGCCACAGATTTCCAACCAATTAGCCAATAATTCATAACCAAATTCCGTTAAGGCAGCCTCTGGATGAAATTGCACACCAGTAATATTTTTATCCAGATGTGAAATTCCCATTATTGTTCCATCTTCACTTGTCGCAGTTATCTGCAAAATTGGTGGCATTGAATCTGGTTCGATTGCTAGTGAGTGATATCTGGCGGCGCTAAAATCATTTGGAATATTGTTAAACAATTTTTTGCCATTGTGTGAAATTTTAGATGTGCGACCGTGGATTAGTTCTGGTGCGCGTGAAATTTTTGCGCCATATGCAGCCGCGATAACTTGAAGTCCTAAACAGATGCCTAAAACTGGAATATTTTCGTTGTCACAATATTTGGTGACGGCAAGACTTATTCCGGCATCCTGTGGGTTTCCTGGACCCGGTGAGATAACTACGCCATCAAAATTCTGGCAAAATTCTGGCTTAATCTCGTGATTCTGTGCGACCTCTGTGAAAGCTCCAAGTTCTTGAAGGTATTGCACGATGTTAAATACGAAAGAGTCATGGTTATCGACAACCAAAATCTTCTTGCCCTCTTTGAAATCTGTATTCATGTGGCAATTGTGGTGTAATCTTCGCCCATGCCTAAGTCACCGTTACGTAAAAAAGAGAAGGCCTATATCCCAGAGGCAGTTGCGCACGCGACACCTGTCCCTACAGAGAGCCCGAAATGGTTAGCACCAGCGATGGTCGCGGCCTTCATTGGTGGCCTAATCTGGATCGTAATTTTCTACGTAACCGCAACCGCTTACCCAATCCCTAATATCGGGGCCTGGAATATGGTCGTAGGGTTCGGATTTATCGCTGTTGGCTTCTCGCTCGCTACTCGCTGGCGTTAATTACACCCTAATTACAAGGATGTAATTCTCCACATCGTGGATAAAGGTTGTGGATAACTCTAAGGGTCGATTAAACCCATTCTCAGGATACGCTCAGATTTATAAGGGATTCTCCCTCTTATGACACTTCTGAAAGAGAAACCAATAATGAACCAAACCGACCAATCCACCACACAGCGGATCTTGGTGGTTGATGATGAAAGCAGCATTAGCGATTTAATTGCTACCAGTCTTCGCTTCGTAGGTTTTGATGTCCGAACTGCAGCGACAGGAACTGAGGCCCTAACTATTGCCGAAGAATTTAAACCCCACGCTTTGATTCTTGATGTGATGTTGCCTGATCAAAATGGTTTTGAAGTTTGCCGTCAGCTTCGTCAAGATGGCCACAGTGTTGGCGTTCTCTTCTTAACTGCCAAAGATACTGTCGCGGATAAAATTACTGGCTTAACAATCGGTGGCGACGATTATGTAACAAAGCCATTTAGCCTAGAAGAACTTGTCGCTCGCCTGCGTGCGCTTCTGCGCCGAATCGGTGCAACTACCATTGAGAGCGATGATGAGAAAATTAGATTTGCTGATCTTGAATTGGATGAGGCCACTCACGAAGTTCGTCGCGCTGGCAATTTAATTGACCTCTCTCCTACTGAATTCTTATTGCTTCGCTATTTAATTATTAACGCTGATCGCGTAGTAAGTAAGTCACAGATCCTCGATCATGTATGGCAATACGACTTCCGTGGCGATGCTGGAATTGTTGAAACATATATCTCTTACCTTCGAAAGAAAATTGATAGCTACGAACCAGCTCTAATTCATACCGTTCGCGGTGTGGGATATAGGTTGCGCTTACCAGCTCGCAAGTAAATTGCGAAGTAAACTTCCCAAATGAAATACGGGCTGTCGAACTGGTCACTTCGCAATCGCCTTATTTTGTCAACGCTTGCATTAGCAACAGTTGCAATCGCGGCATCAGATTTTGCTGCCTCTAATTCTCTGCGCTCTTTCTTAATTACCCAAGCAGATAACCAATTGAATGATGTAGTTCAAAATTCTATGTTGCGTTTGGATCGAGCCGGTATTGATGCCGAAAATTCTAACAAAGACGAAGAACGAAATGGTTTTCGACCATTACGGCCATTAGGTGCAGTTCCGACAACCACGGCGGTAACACTTCTGGATATTTCAGGAAACGTTATTGGCCAAATTGGTGGCGAGTTTGCTAATTCTATTGACCTAGATGAATTTAGAAAATTAACTCCTAAAAAGGTTGAATCACTTAAAGAATTACCCTTTACAATTACTGGCGACGATGGCGAAACAGATATTCGCGCTATCGCACGTCCGCTTCCTTCGGGCGAAGGAACTGTTGTTATTTCGGTAGCTTTAGATAGCGTCGATAAAACAGTAGCTGGCCTTAGAGGAATCTTTATATTAATTAGTTTTATCGTTTTGATCTCTATCGCCATCGTAGCTAGATCACTGATTAAGTTAACTCTCAAACCACTTAACCAAATCGAGAAAACCGCGGCTGCAATTGCTGAAGGAGATTTATCTGCGCGGCTTCCTGAAGTTAATTCACGAACAGAAGTGGGTCGCTTAACTGGTTCGCTAAACACAATGCTCTCGCGCATTGAAGAATCCTTTGCGATACGTACAGAATCAGAGAGTAAGTTGCGCCGCTTTGTTGCCGATGCAAGTCACGAGCTGCGTACACCGTTAACCGCGATTCGAGGATTTGCTGAATTGCATCGTCAAGGTGCCGTAGTAGGCGAAGAGAAAACTAAAGAATTGATATCTCGAATAGAGAAGGAATCTATCCGGATGAGTTCGCTAGTCGAAGACCTATTGCTCCTCGCACGTTTAGATCAATCGCGGGAATTAACTTTTGACCCAGTTGATATAAATCATTTAGTGAATGAGGTAGTTGCATCTGCACGTGCAGCTGGGCCAGATCATGAAATAACAATTTCAACGGTAAATGATGAAGTATTTGTGCTTGGGGATTCAATGCGCATTCATCAAGCAATTGCTAACTTGCTTGCAAATGCCAGAACTCATACGACAGCTGGTACAAAGATTGCGGTTGATGTTTTGCAAGACGAGTTAGAAACTCGAATAAGTGTTTCTGATAACGGCCCGGGTCTTTCTGATGCAGACCAAGAACGTGTTTTTGAAAGATTCTTCAGAGCTGATCCCTCTCGAGTTCGTGTTAGCGGCGAAGGTAGTGGGCTTGGATTAGCAATTGTTGATGCTGTTATGAAAGCCCACAGTGGAAGTGTTGAAGTTAAATCGAAGTTAGGCGAAGGTGCTACTTTCACAATCATCTTTCCGCAGAAAGAGTTATAAGGATTCCATTGCTTTAAGAGTTTTAATTCGCTCTTCTATTGGTGGATGAGTCGCAAAAAGTTTTGAAACGCTCTTTGCATCTAACGGGGACTCAATCCAGATATGTGCAACTGCATTTGATTTCTGTCTAACAACTGTTGAATCCCGAGCCAAAATCTCTAGCGCCTTTCTCAATCCAGCAGGATTACGGGTGAAGCTGACAGCGGTTGCATCGGCTAACGCCTCGCGCTTTCTAGATATTGCAGACTTCAATAGCAGGGCAGCGAGTGGTGCAAGAATTAAAACAAGAAGTGAAAATATTAAAGCCAATGGATTGTTGTTTCCTTCTCGGTTTCGATTTCCGCCGAAGAACATCATCCTGGTTAATATGTCAGAAGCAATTGCGATTGCCCCAGCAGTTGTTGCGGCTACTGCACTTACTAAAGTATCTCGATTTGCAACGTGAGACATCTCGTGTGCGATAACACCCTGAAGTTCGTCTCGGTCCATAACATCCAAAATTCCAGTTGTGAATGCAATTAGTGCATGTTCTGGGTTTCGACCAGTAGCAAAAGCATTTGGTGCTTCGTCGTGAACAATTGCAACTTTTGGCATCGGTAAACCAGATGCAATACAAACTTCTTGAACTAACCCGAAGAGTTTTGGATTATCTTCTTCTTTAAGCAACTTAGCGCCAGTCATTTTTAAAACTAATTTATCCGAACCATAAAAAGCGCCCCATACTGAAATTAGTGAAATTCCTACTGCGATAGGAACAATTCCGACAGTAGAGCCACCAAAAAATGTGAGCGCAGCATAAACAAGAACCCACATGAGAATTCCCATGGCGATGAGCAAGCCCATTGTTTTACGCTTATTAGCGTTTTGAAGTGTTCTGAAATTCATTATTTAGAATTTTACGTTCGGAACTTCACGATCTTGCGGATCCGCAACTTCGTAAAATTCACGTTCTGAAACTTTTGCAAACCCAGCAAAAAAATTAGTAGGTATTGTCTTTATTGCAGTGTTTAATTCGCGCACAGTGTCGTTGTAAAACTGACGAGAAAATGCGACTTTATTCTCAGTCGTTGCTAATTCATCTTGCAGGGCTGCAAAATTTGCAGAAGCCTTTAAATCTGGATAGGCCTCGGCTACTGCCAATAATCCGCGTAGCGCCTGGGTTAAAAGACCATCTGCTGCTGCTGTGTCTGCCACTGAACTTGCAGTGGTTGCTTTCGCACGTGCCGCAACTACTGCGTCAAAGGTTGATTGCTCGTGTGCGGCATAACCTTTTACGGTTTCAATTAAATTTGGAATTAAATCTGCTCGACGCTTTAATTGAACTTCAATCTGGGCCCAAGCTTCTTCGGCTGTGATGTTTAACCGAATAAGTCGGTTGTACTGAACAACAAAAAATACTGCGACAAGAGCTATGACACCTAGAACAATTATTATTTCCATGACTAATTAAACCGCGATTATGCCGATTTAATTCCTTAGAGTTTACTTAATTTCAGATTGGTGGAAATTAAGCCAAGACTTGCTCGCGGTTGGGCCGCGTTGGCCTTGATATCTTGAACCGTAAAGCGCTGAACCGTATGGATTCTCGGCTGGCGAAGAGAGCTTAATTAAACAGAGTTGGCCAATTTTCATTCCCGGAAATAGCTTCACTGGAAGGTTTGCCACATTTGAAAGTTCTAGAGTGATGTGCCCAGAAAAACCTGGATCAATAAAGCCTGCAGTTGAGTGAGTGAGTAGCCCGAGTCGACCGAGTGAAGACTTTCCTTCTAGGCGTCCGGCGATGTCATCTGGCAAGGTAATAATTTCGTAAGTGCTGGCAAGAACAAATTCACCAGGGTGAAGAATAAATTCTTCATTGGCTTCGACTGCAACTTCGCGAGTTAGATCTGGTTGTTCGATAGATGGATCGATTACAGAATATTTATGATTTTCAAAGACCCGGAAGAATCGGTCCAACCGAACATCCACGCTCGATGGTTGGATCATGGCGCCGTCGAAAGGTTCGACCTTTACGCGGCCAGCGCTGATTTCGGCCTTAATATCGCGATCACTTAGTAGCACGGACAGACCCTATATCCTCATTACGGCTTGATTAAGTTACTGGCGGGTAGCATTATTGCGCCATGAGCCATTACACCGCAAACCTGCGCGATATCGAATTCTGCCTCTTCGATCTCCTTAAGCGCGATGAAATTATGGGCAAAACCATCTTTAAAGATGTCGACCGCGAAACCGCGACGGGAATGTTAGAAGAAATCAAACGTTTAGCCGAAAACGATCTTGCTGAATCATTTATTGAGAG
>CAWURN010000026.1:0-15626 GCA_963924835.1 Candidatus Nanopelagicaceae bacterium
GTTTACGATCACTCATTTAAGGACCTCCAGGCCTGGTAGTAATTTTCCCTCAAGAAACTCAAGACTAGCTCCGCCGCCGGTCGAGATGTGCCCAAAGTCGGCGTCTTCAAAACCAAGAACCCGCACCGCGGCAGCCGAATCTCCGCCACCAACAACACTTATTCCACTGACCTGCGTCAAAGCTTGAGCTAAGACCTTTGTTCCATTGGCAAAATTCGGAAATTCAAAGACTCCCATGGGCCCATTCCAGAAAACTGTTTTGCATTCGCCCATAGCTTCCGCGAAAGTCACGGCCGTATCCGGGCCAATGTCTAACCCCATTTGATCTGCAGGAATTGCGTTCGCAGCAACAACTGAGGGCTTGGCATCAATGTTGAACTCTGGCGCAACAACTATGTCAGTGGGTAGCAAGAGTTTTACTCCAAGCTTTTCCGCACGCTCCATTAATTCAGCGACTGTAGGGATTAGATTTGTTTCGACTAATGATTTACCTATTTCATAACCCTTGGCGGCGAGGAATGTAAATAACATTCCGCCACCAATCGCTAACGTGTCAACTTTGTCAAGAAGATTTGAAATAACGCCAATCTTGTCTGAAACCTTTGAACCACCAAGTGCAACACCATAAGGTCGTTGTGGTGACTGGGTTAATTTCTTTAATACATCAACCTCGGCCGCTACTAAATAACCAGCTGCATGTGGCAACAAATTGGCAACATCGTAAACCGAAGCATGTTTGCGATGAACTGCACCAAAACCATCACTAACGAAAACATCAGCATAGGAGGAAAGTTCTTTTGCAAGACTTATGCGTTCTGCCTCATCTTTCGAAGTTTCGGCAGCTTCGTATCTAATATTTTCCAAAAGCGTTACACCGGTTGGGGCAATTTTTGCTCCAACTATCTCTGGTGAAAAGTTAACGGCGCCGCCGAGTAGCTCCGATAAGCGAGTTGCAACTGGGGCTAAAGATAATTCCGGAGCACGCTCCCCCTTTGGCCGACCGAGGTGCGCTGTAATAACTACAGAAGCACCTTGGGCTAACAAATACTTGATAGTTGGTAGTGAAGCTTTGATCCGACCATCGTCAGTAATTACGCCATCTTTGAGTGGCACATTTAAATCACAACGAAGTAGAACTCGCTTCCCACGAACATCAATTGTGTCGAGGGTTTTGATATTCATTAAAGCTTCTTGCCTACATATCCAACAAGGTCAACTAAACGATTTGAGTAACCCCATTCGTTGTCATACCAGCCAACAACCTTTGCGGTTGTTCCAATTACTTTGGTCAGGCCAGCATCTAAAATACATGAACTTGGATCTGTAACTATGTCCGCAGAAACTATTGGATCTTCGGTGTAAGTAAGGTATCCCTTAAGTGATCCTTCAGCCGCTTTCTTAAGTGCAGCGTTAATCTCTGCCGCTGTAACTTCTCTAGAAAGTTCAACTGTTAAATCTGTCGCTGAACCTGTTGGGACCGGAACGCGAAGAGCGAATCCGTCCAACTTTCCCTTTAGGTTAGGAAGAACAAGGCTGATGGCCTTAGCAGCGCCAGTTGTGCTTGGAATAATCGAAACTGCAGCAGCGCGGGCGCGGCGTAGGTCTTTGTGTGGTTGATCAAGAACAGATTGGTCATTTGTATATGCATGGATGGTCGTCATAAGACCACGAACAATTCCAAATTCTTCGTCCAATACCTTAGCCATTGGTGCCAGGCAGTTTGTTGTGCAAGAAGCATTAGAAATAACGTGGTGGCTCGCAGCGTCATACTTCTCGTGGTTTACGCCCATTACAACGGTGATGTCTTCATCTGTTGCCGGTGCTGAAATAATTACCTTCTTAGCGCCAGCTGCAATGTGCTTCTTTGCATCGGCTGCTTTTGTGAAGAATCCTGTTGATTCAATAACAATGTCCGCTTTAACTTCGGCCCAAGGTAGATTCGCTGGATCGCGCTCTGAAAATACCCTAATTGTTTTTCCATCAACAGTAATTGAGTCATCAGTGAATGTGACTGGTAGACCTAGTCGACCCAAGATTGAGTCATACTTTAGAAGATGAGCAAGAGTTGCATTATCTGTTAGATCGTTAATTCCAACGATTTCAATATCTGCACCTGAAAGAAGTGCGGCGCGAAAGAAGTTACGACCAATTCGTCCAAAACCATTAATTCCGACACGTACCATTATTTGCCTACCTCAGAAAATAAGAAATTTAATAAACCACAACGTTGTAGAGGACCAATCCTATCAGCCGAAATAGACCTATTCTGCTAAGAGATCTGGGCTCAAACCCGCTTCAGTATCTGGAATCCCCAAATCATGCGCGCGTTTATCTGCCATCGCCAATAGTCGGCGAATTCTTCCCGCAATTGCATCCTTCGTCATTGGCGGAGTTGCGAGCGAACCCAACTCTTCAAGACTTGCTTGCCCGTGGTTAATGCGCAATTCACCTGCTTGTTTCAAATGATCTGGAATTTCTGGTCCAAGAATTTCCATAGCTCGCGCTACCCGAGCAGATGCCGCAACTGCAGCGCGGGCAGAACGACGTAAGTTTGCATCATCAAAGTTTGCAAGTCGATTAGCAGTAGCCCGAACTTCACGACGCATTCTGCGCTCTTCCCAAGCTAAAACACTTTCGTGTGCGCCAAGTCTGGTTAACAGTGCACCGATTGCATCACCGTCGCGCAATACAACGCGATCAACACTTCGAACTTCACGCGCTTTTGCAGTGATACCTAATCTTCGCGCAGCTCCTACTAGTGCAAGTGCAGCTTCTGGACCGGGGCAAGTAATTTCTAAAGCTGAAGAGCGCCCTGGTTCAGTAAGTGACCCATGTGCTAAAAATGCGCCACGCCATGCAGCTTCGGCGTCGCAAATGCCAGCCGAAACAACTTGTGGTGGCAGGCCGCGAATCGGGCGATTATTCGCATCAATCAATCCAGTCTGTCTTGCAAGTGCATCACCATCGGATGTAACGCGAACTACGTAGCGGCTTCCCTTACGTAAACCACTGGGTGATAGCACCGCGAGTTCGCTGTCATGTCCAAAGATTTCTGAAATATCTTTACGTAATCTGCGGGCACCTTGCGCCGTATCTAATTCAACTTCTATCGCTATTTTTCCGGCAGTTATATGTAAGCCACCGGCAAACCTGAGAACTGAAGATACTTCGGCTTTACGACAGCACGGTTTGGAAATAGAGAGACGACTCAATTCGTCTTTCACTGCTGCTGTCATAGCCATAGGCGCTATCTAAGCAGGGTTGTGCCAAAAATGTGGCTCAAAATCGAACTCATTTTTTCTGGATCGTGATGGTTTTTGTCTGAGCTTTTGGAAACTTCGGCCAAAACAAGTTCACCGCCGCACCTACCAACCAAACTTCCTAGTCGATTTTCCTGCGAAAGTATCGCTGGGTCTGCTATGGCAATATCAAATTTGAATTCTGGTGAATGAGCTAGCACTAGTTCTAAATGTTCCTCAGGCGTGCTTCCAGCAAATTCATCCGCGCCCTCAGGATCTGGAAGATTGAAAATCATAATCTTTTTAGCTTTGCTTTGTGAGATCGCTTTAGATAAATCCGGTAGTAAAAAGTGCGGCATAACACTGGAAAACCAGGATCCAGGACCGAAGGTCAACCAATCAGCATCTGCAATAGCATGCAAAACTTGTGGCGGCACTTCCGGATTTTTCGGTAACAATTGCAGTGAATCCAATTTTCCTTTTGCGGTTGCAACTTCAATCTGACCACGTACAACTTGTCTACCCACAGCCGTCACGAAGATGCCCTCAATATCAAGTGGCTCCAGTGACATTGGCAGTACTCGACCAACAATCTTTAATAGTTCACCAACGCGATCAATGCCAGCCACTAAATCATCAGAACTATCCCAGAGGGCTGCCAGAAGTAAGTTTCCTAGCGCATGTCCGTTTAATTCACCGTCGCTGGTAAATCTATGCTGAATAGTTTTTGCCCAACTCTGTCCCCAAGAATCAGCGCCGCAAAGTGCTGCTAAAGCCATTCGTAAGTCTCCTGGTGGAAGAAAATTAAATTCGGAACGAATCTTTCCGCTTGATCCACCATTATCCGCAACTGTTACAACAGCCGTGATGTTGGGTGTTACATCGCGAAGCGCAGTAAGTGTCGCCGCTAAGCCATGACCGCCACCAAATGCCACGACCTTTGTCTGACTAGCCACCATTAAATTTCGCGGCCAAGGTCTCTGTGAACAACTTGCGCTGATATTTTCTTACTGTTGACGGGCTTGGACTCTGAAAAACGCTTTGCTAACTCCTCAGAAATTGCAACGCTTCGATGTTTTCCGCCGGTGCATCCAATAGCAAGGGTTAAGTACTTACGCCCCTCTTGAGTGAAACCAACAGCCATTGTTTCAAAGAGTGATTGATATTTTTCGAGAAAGTCCTGAACATTTTGGCTCGATAGAACGTTTTCAGACACGGGTTTGTCCAACCCGGTTAGCGGCCGTAATTCTGGAACCCAATGAGGGTTAGCAATGAATCTGCAATCCATAACTAAATCCGCATCGAGTGGAATTCCGTATTTATACCCAAAGGAGAGAATGTTTACTCGTAGGTCTAGATCTGATGCAGTACTAAAGATCTCATTAATTTTTCCTTCTAACTGATGGATATTTAGTGCCGATGAATCAATTACATAATCAGCGGCAGATCGAACTTCTTGTAATTGTTTCCGCTCTTTAGTTATGCCATCGAGAATACGGTCCGAACCCTGTAGTGGATGTGGACGTCTAGTGGATTCGAATCTACGGACCAAGACATCATCCGATGCATCCACAAACAATATGCGCCTAGCAATATTTCGTTCGGCTAAATCTGCTAAAGACTTTGTTAAATCATCAAAGAATTCGCCACCTCGAACATCAATCACAACGGCGATTGCCGTTGTTGTCTTGACTGTCATTTCACAGAGGTTCGCGATCATCGATGGCGGTAAGTTATCTACGACATACCACCCGAGATCTTCAAGGGCGTGCGAGACTGTAGATTTTCCAGCCCCACTCATTCCAGTGATTACAAGAACTTCATTAGATCCCATGGCCTAATCCTCTCAAGTAATCTCTCCGGTTTCCATGTTTATGTGCTCTTGCATCTCAGACTCACTCTGTAGATGAGCGACGATTAACTCAGCAATGTTGCTTCCTATACCTGGGATTAGCGCGATATCTGCCGCTGTTGCCTTTCTGATTGCAGTAACCGAGCCATATTTTTCCAGCAAGGCAGAGCGCCGAGACTCCCCCAGTTTTGGAATATCGTCTAACAAAGATTCAAGCATGACCTTCGATCTCTTGCTTCGATGAAATGTAATAGCGAATCGATGCGCTTCATCACGAATGCGCTGAAGTAAATACAAGCCCTCGCTGTGTCTTGGAAAAATAACTGGTTCTTTGCTCTCCGGCAGCCACACTTCTTCTAACCTCTTAGCGAGTCCGCAGATTGAAATGTCTGAAATTCCAAGTTCTGCAAGTGCTCTTGCCGCCGCTGCAACTTGTGGGGCTCCACCATCCACAACAATTAACTGCGGTGGATATGCAAATTTAGGCCGCGCACCACCAAGGTCTGATACCTCCGAGTTATCAATACTGCGCTCTGCCAAATATCGCTTCAGCCTTCGAGTTAATACGTGATGCATTGCTCTCGTATCATCAAAGCCAGCTTCATCATCAATTGCAAAGCGCCGGTAATCGCTCTTTTTAATCTGACCATCTTCAAAGACAACCATCGAAGCAACCATGTGTTTGCCTTGGATATTTGAAATATCAAAACACTCAATACGTAGCGGAAGTTCGGGCAGATCCAACAAATTCGCTATCTCTTCTAGAGCTCTACCCGACACCGCTGAATCATTAGAACGTTTGCTCAAATATTGGATAAGGGCCTGGTTAGCATTTCGTTTTACGGTATTTATAACTTCTAATTTGTCGCCACGCAATGGCTGTGACACCGAGACTCTGTGCCCACTCTTTTCAGTTAACCAATTCTCAATGACCTCGACATCCTCTGGCAACTCATCTACCAGAATTTCTGACGGCGCCTCAAGTTCAGAATATATCTTTGAAATCATCGCTGCTACAACGCTTTCACCTTCAAGAACATCGGCACGATCTAAAATCCAGGAGCGCGAACCCACAACGCGTCCATGACGAACTGAGAACAACGTCACCGCGGAATGGGTTATCTCAGAGTGCGTAGCTAAGAGATCTGCAGAGAAGTTCTCACTCAAAAATGTGCCCGAAGTTTCCGTCGATTTCTCGATGGCAGCAATTTGATCGCGAATCTTTGCGGCTTGTTCGAATTCTTCACGTTCGGATGCCGCAGCCATGTCGCTAGAGAGCGCTGTGGTTATATCACCCGAACTAGTGTCGACGAACTTAACCAACTTCGTAGCTAAATCTTTGTGCTCTTCCTTAGAAATCCATTGAACACATGGCGCGCTGCATTTTCCGATATCTCCTAACAAGCATTGGCGTTTGCTTTTTACTGCCCTTGAAAAATTAGAATCAGTACAACTTCTGATTGGATACAACTTCTGAATAACATCAAACGAACTTCGCAGCGCCCAGGCATGTGCGTATGGACCGAAGTATTTGAATCCTGGTCGGCGTTTGGCTCTTGAGATAAATAACCTAGGAAACTCTTCGGACATGCTGATGGCCAGATACGGATAGGACTTGTCATCCTTGAATTGAATATTGAATTTAGGGTTCTCGGTCTTGATCCAAGTGAATTCAAGTTGTAACGCTTCAATTTCGGTATTAACAACCGTCCAATCAACTCGAACAGCAGTGTTAACCATTCGATAGGTTTTCTCTAGCAAGTTCTTTTGAAAATAAGAGTTGAGGCGATTCTTTAAATTCTTAGCTTTGCCGACATAAATTACGACGCCCTTCTCATCGAAGAATCGATAAACACCAGGGTCGGTCGGAATATCACTCGGGCGATAACTCTGTGGGTCAGCCATGAAACTACCCTTTTAAGGAATCCGCCAAGAATGTTCCGGTATAGCTCGCCTTATTCTTAGCAACCGCTTCGGGAGTTCCCTCAGCAACAACAACTCCGCCACCCGAACCACCTTCAGGACCAAGATCAATAACCCAATCCGCAGATTTAATTACATCTAAGTTATGTTCAATCACAATTACAGTGTTTCCAGTATCTACCAAGCGATTTAGCACGATTAAAAGTTTTCTTACATCTTCGAAGTGAAGACCAGTGGTTGGTTCATCTAAAACATAAATCGTGCGGCCAGTTGAACGACGTTGTAGTTCGGTTGCGAGTTTAACTCGTTGTGCTTCACCACCAGAAAGTGTTGGTGCAGATTGGCCAAGGCGGACATAACCTAATCCGACATCGTTGAGAGTCTTTAAATAGCGAGCAATAGCTGGAACAGATTCGAAGAAGGTATACGCCTCTTCGATCGGCATATTCAAAACTTCAGCAATTGTTTTGCTCTTGTAATGAACTTCTAACGTTTCACGGTTATACCGAGCGCCATGACAGACCTCGCATGGAACATAAACATCTGGCAAGAAGTTCATCTCGATTGTAATCGTGCCGTCGCCTGCGCAGTTCTCGCAGCGACCACCTTTTACGTTGAAAGAGAATCTGCCTTGCTGGTATCCGCGAATCTTGGCTTCAGTTGACTCGGCAAAAAGTGCACGGACTTTGTCGAACACTCCGGTGTACGTAGCAGGATTTGAACGTGGGGTGCGACCGATTGGCGATTGATCTACGTGAACTACTTTGTCCAACAGTTCTAGACCCGAAATAGATTTATGACGACCAGGAACGATTCGGGCGCCATTTAATTTATTTGCAAGAACTGAATAGAGAATGTCATTTACTAACGTGGACTTTCCAGAACCACTTACACCCGATACTGCAACAAAGGCGCCAAGTGGAAATGAAACATCAATATTCTGAAGATTGTTCTCTCGTGCACCCTTAACCAGTAAGGCTCGCTTCGGATCCAATTTACGACGTTCTTTAGGAAGTTCGATCTTTTTTCTGCCGGATAAATATGCACCAGTTATTGAATCTTTCGCAGTTATCAGCGCTTGATAATCGCCGGATGAGACTACGTGTCCCCCATGTTCGCCAGCACCTGGACCGATATCAACAATCCAATCAGCAGTACGTATTGTGTCTTCATCGTGTTCAACCACAATCAAGGTATTACCTAAATCTCGAAGTCGAGTAAGAGTTTCAATTAATCTGCGGTTATCGCGTTGATGCAGACCGATACTAGGTTCATCCAATACGTAAAGAACTCCAACCAGTCCAGAACCAATCTGTGTAGCAAGTCGAATTCGTTGTGCTTCGCCACCTGAAAGTGTTGCGGCTGGCCTTGCAAGCGATAAATAGTCCAAACCAACATCTAACAGGAATCCAAGGCGGGCATTTACCTCCTTGAGAACGCGTTCAGCAATTTGTTTTTCGCGCGCACTTAGCGAGATTTTATTTAAGAAAGCTGCACATTCCTTGATGGATAGTTCGCAGATTGCGGCAATGCTTTTATCGCCAATTGTTACTGCTAAAACTTCTGGCTTAAGTCGAGTTCCCTTACATACTGGACATGGCGTTTCGCGCATATAAGCTTCATATTTATCACGAGAAAAATCGCTGTCAGTTTCCGAGTGGCGACGCTCAACGAACGAAACTACGCCTTCGAAGCCAGTTGAATAATTGCGTACGCGACCATACCTATTCTTATACTTAACATGAACTTCATAGTCGGAACCATAAAGAATTGCTTCTTTTGCTTTAACCGAGAGTTTCTTCCAAGGAGTGTCCATCGAAAATTTGATGTCAGCTGCTAGGCCTTCAAGCAAGCGAGAGAAGTACTCTGAAGATTGACCACCAGACCAAGGAGCAATTGCCCCGTCGTTAACTGAAAGATCATCATTTGGAATTACCAGTTCTTCATCAACTTCTAACTTAGTACCGATTCCAGAACAGTCTGGGCAGGCTCCGAAGGGTGAGTTAAACGAGAAAGATCTTGGTTCCAACTCCTCGAATGAAAGTCCACAATCATGGCAAGCCATGTGCTCGCTATAAGTTCGTTCCTTATCGGGCGAACCGGCTTTGACATCAACAAAATCCAGAATTACTAAACCACTTGCTAATCGTAACGCAGTCTCAATCGAATCGGTCAACCGAGTTTTTGATTCGGCTTTCACGGTTAAGCGATCTACGACAACTTCAATAGTGTGCTTCTCTTGCTTCTTAAGTTTAGGAATTTCGGCTATTGGATAGACTGTTCCATCAACTCGAACACGAGAAAATCCTTGAGTAGTGAAGTCTTTGAATAAATCTAGGAACTCACCTTTGCGTGCCCTCACTACTGGAGCCAGGACTAAGAATTTTGTATCGATCGGCATCGCAAGTATCTGGTCAACAATATTTTGTGGTGTCTGTTTCGCAATTGCTTTTCCGCAACTAGGGCAATGTGGTCGCCCCGCTCGCGCAAAAAGCAGACGCAAATAATCGTAAACTTCGGTGATTGTTCCAACAGTGGATCTTGGATTTCGGTTTGTAGATTTTTGATCTATTGATACTGCGGGCGACAAACCTTCAATGAAATCAACATCTGGTTTATCCATCTGTCCTAAAAATTGTCTGGCATATGCTGAAAGTGATTCAACATAACGTCGCTGGCCTTCAGCGAAAATTGTGTCGAATGCGAGTGAGGATTTACCTGACCCTGACAATCCAGTAAAAACAATCAGAGCGTTACGAGGAAGGTCAATCGATACATTTTTAAGATTGTGCTCGCGGGCGCCACGAACAACTAAGCGATCGATACTCAAGTTCCTGCCTCTTCCATTCCGCGAAGCTCTTTCTTGAGCTCTCTAATTTCATCTCTATAACGAGCCGCAAGTTCAAATGAAAGGTCACTCGCTGCCAATTTCATCTGATCAGTGAGGGATTCTATGAGTCCTATCAATTCTTGTCTTGGTAGGGACTGGCCGGTTGAACGAATTCCTGATGAAGCAACCTTGGTGTTCAATCCTTCGGTGTCTAGCGCTTCCTTCGTGATCAAATCGGTAATATCTGCAATCTTCTTTCGAAGCGGCGTTGGATCAATCCCATGTTCTAAGTTGTATGCAACCTGCTTGGCTCGCCTGCGATTAGTTTCATCGATTGCTTGCGCCATGGCGGGTGTAATGCTGTCAGCATACATATGAACTTCGCCCGAAACATTTCGGGCCGCTCGTCCAATTGTTTGAATCAGAGATGTGGCAGAACGCAAGAAACCTTGTTTGTCCGCATCTAATATCGCCACTAAGGAAACTTCTGGTAAATCTAAACCTTCACGGAGCAAGTTGATTCCGATTAGAACATCGTATTCGCCAGAACGTAGTTCGCGAAGCAATTCAACGCGGCGTAAGGTATCAACTTCGGAGTGAAGATAACGAACTCTAATTCCAAGACCCATTAGGTAATCAGTTAAATCTTCCGACATTTTCTTAGTTAGCGTTGTGACCAGAATTCTTTCATTTTTGGCTGCGCGTAGATTTATTTCATAAACCAGATCATCAATCTGTCCTTTTATAGGCTTTATAACAATTTGTGGATCAACTAGTCCGGTTGGGCGAATTACTTGTTCGACAAACTGACCGCCCGTTTTCTCTAGTTCATATTTTCCTGGAGTTGCCGAGAGATAAACCGTCTGACCTTTTCGTTCCACAAACTCTGCGAATCGAAGTGGCCGATTGTCCATTGCCGAAGGTAGTCGGAAACCATGTTCAACTAATGTGCGTTTTCGTGAAGCATCGCCTTCATACATCGCACCAATCTGCGGAACTGTTACGTGCGATTCATCAATGACAACAAGGAAGTCCTCAGGAAAATAATCCAATAAACAATTTGGCGGTGAACCTTGCCCGCGTCCATCAATATGACGTGAATAGTTTTCGATGCCAGAACAGAAGCCAAGTTGGCGCATCATTTCGATATCAAAGGTGGTTCGCATCCGAATTCGTTGTGCTTCCAATAATTTATTCTGCCGCTCAAATTCATCTACTTTAGCTTCCATTTCAATCTCAATGGCAGAAATTGCACGATTCATCGTTTCTGGTCCAGCTGAATAGTGGCTCGCTGGGAAGATGAACATCTCGGTTTCATCTCGAATAATCTCACCAGTTAGTGGATGCAGTGTTGTGATTTTTTCAATCTCATCACCAAACATTTCAATACGTAGTGCCAACTCCTCATACATTGGAATAATTTCTATCGTGTCACCACGAACCCGGAAAGTTCCACGTTCGAAGGCCATGTCGTTGCGTTTGTATTGAATATCTACAAATTTGCGGAGCAACTTATTTCGTTCAATCGAGTCACCTATTTGTAATCGAATCATTCGATCTACATATTCCTGCGGAGTTCCAAGACCATAAATACAGGAAACCGTGGCAACTACGATTACATCTCTTCTGGTTAGAAGTGAGTTCGTTGCCGAGTGGCGAAGGCGCTCTACTTCACTATTTACCGAACTGTCTTTCTCGATAAAGGTATCGGTCTGTGGAACATAAGCTTCGGGTTGGTAATAGTCGTAATAAGAAACGAAATACTCCACAGCATTATTCGGCATAAGTTCGCGAAATTCATTGGCGAGTTGTGCGGCAAGAGTCTTATTGGGCGCAAGAACTAAAGTCGGGCGCTGCAATTTTTCGATTAACCAGGCGGTGGTCGCTGATTTTCCGGTTCCAGTTGCACCCAGTAAAACAACATCTTGTTCACCGGCGTTAATTCGATCCGCGAGTTCAGCAATAGCTTTGGGCTGATCCCCTGACGGGATGTAATCGCTAATTACTTCGAAGGCATTTAACTTGCGCTGTAAATCCGTGATTGGGCGCATAGTTTATTGAGCACTAGCCCTTGCTCGAGGTAGTAACACGTCCTCATAAATGTTCTCGGCCTGTCGCAATAACTGATCTAGATCGCCATCATTATTGAATACGGCATCCGCAATCTTTGCGCGGTCTGAATCGCTGGCTTGGGCCTTAATTCTTGCTTCAATTTCATAGCCTTTCATTCCGCGTTCCTTGAGTCTTGATTTTCGAATTTCCAAATCAGTCTCAACTGTTATTACGTAGTCAAATCTTTCGCGCCCAGCCGTCTCAACCAAAATCGGGATTTGATAAATCACAACGGAATCCATTGGACTTCCATCAACAATTTCAGCGAAAGCTTCAGAAACCCTGGGATGAATTATTTCTTCCAACTTCTTAAGTTCAACCGGATTGGCGAAAACAATCGCACCAAGCTTGGAACGATCCAGAACTCCGTTTGTCAGAATTTCATCTCCGAAAGTTGCAACAAACTCATCGAAGCCATCTGTTCCACGTTCCACAACATCACGAGCTAATTGATCGGCGTCGACTACAACGGCGCCGAGATCCTCAAAGCAATCACCAGCTGCCGATTTTCCGGAACCTATTCCCCCGGTAAGCGCAACGATGAACATATTGGAATCTTATCTTTCTATTAGGAAATTTAAATGAAAAGGGCCCCGACCGAAGTCAGGGCCCTTAACTCTAGTTACTTACTCGGCAGCAACTTCTGCGACCGCTTCAGTTGCGGGTGCATCTCCAGCGGCAGCGTCAGCAGCTTTCGCTTCTTCCTTCTGCTTACGGTGTGCCATGAAACGAGTTTGTGCTTCAGCATATTGACGTTCCCACTCTTCGCGTTGGGTTTCATACCCTGGACGCCACTCTTGAGAATCTGCATCGAAACCTTCAGGATAAATGAAATTACCTTCAGCATCGTAGCGAGCAGACATTCCGTATTGAGTTGGATCAAATGCTTCAATTTCAACTTCGTGACCTTCATTAGCTTGCTTTAATGAAAGTGAGATACGACGACGCTCTAAATCAATATCAATGATTTTCACGAATAGTTCGTCGCCTACTTGAACGACTTGTTCTGGAATTTCAACATGGCGTTCTGCCAACTCTGAAATGTGAACTAAGCCTTCAATTCCTTCAAAGACGCGGATGAATGCGCCGAATGGAACTAACTTAGTCACTTCACCAGGAACAACTTGGTTGATCGCATGTGTGCGAGCAAATGCTTGCCATGGATCTTCTTGAGTTGCCTTTAGTGAGAGTGAGACACGCTCGCGCTCGAAATCAACTTCTAGAACTTCGACAGTAACTGCGTCGCCAACTTCTACAACTTCATTTGGATGATCGATGTGCTTCCAAGAAAGTTCTGAAACGTGGACTAAACCATCAACGCCACCTAGGTCAACGAAGGCGCCGAAGTTAACGATTGAAGAAACAACACCAGAACGAACTTGACCCTTTTCTAGTTGGTTCAAGAATGTTGTGCGTGAAGCAGATTGTGTTTGTTCTAGGAATGCACGACGAGAAAGAACTACGTTGTTGCGGTTCTTATCCAGTTCGATAATGCGAGCTTCAACTTGTTGCCCGATGTAAGGAGTCAAGTCACGAACGCGACGCATTTCTACGAGTGAAGCAGGTAGGAAGCCACGAAGACCGATGTCTACGATCAAGCCGCCCTTAACAACTTCAATAACGGTTCCGGTGACAACTTCGTCACGTTCTTTCTTGCCTTCGATATCTCCCCAGGCACGTTCGTATTGTGCGCGCTTCTTGGAAAGAATCAGGCGTCCTTCTTTATCTTCTTTAGTGATTACAAGTGCTTCAACACGATCGCCAACAGAAACAATCTCTGATGGATCAATGTCGTGGCGGATAGAAAGTTCGCGGGAAGGAATAACACCTTCGGTCTTGTAACCAATGTCTAGCAAAACTTCTTCGCGATCAATTTGAACAACGGTTCCGATAACTAGATCGCCATCATTAAAATTCTTAATTGTGCCTTCAATTGCGGCAAGAAAATCTTCGGCTGAGCCGATGTCGTTTACTGTGATTACTGTAGGGGTCAAAATTCTCCGAAGGGATAGAAGTAGTAGGAATAGGACAATTCAAAAATTTCATGAATCTGGCTGATTCACGAAGGGCTAAGGCTACTTGCGTGCTGGTCGATGGTCAAAATCGAGGTCTAGACTCACCAAATGCACGAATACCTCGAGTTATTGAAAATTGCGGGCGTAAAGCAATTACTAATTAGCTCAATTCCTGCCCGTTTAGCCTACGGAATGATCTCACTTGGAATTTTTTTTAAGGTCCAAAACACAACCTCCTCAATTTCAATAGCTGGTCTGGCGGTAGGACTTAACGCTTTGGCCTCTTCGGTATCAGTTGGAATTCGATCAGCATTTATTGATAAATATGGTTTGACCTGGCCGCTGCGAGTTCTGGTTCCTTCATATGCTGGGCTAATAGTTCTATTTAATTATTCCGGCGGAAAAACTTCGTTGATTGCAATTTCTTTCGTTCTAGGCGCTGTCGCACCGCCGATAAATCTTGCAGTTCGTCCACTTTGGAAAGTAGTTGTTCCAGAAAGTAAGCAGCGAAGTATTTTCGCTGTTGATACGGCAGTGATGAGTGCTACGGCAGTTATTGGACCAGTCTTAGTTACCTCTCTTGCCTTGTCAGATTCACCAAAGAGCGCCCTAAACTTATGTGCGGCGGCTATGTTGCTTGGCGGAATCGCACTGGCAATTCTTAAAGTTACGCGCACCTGGATACCAGAAAAGAAGGAAGAAGGGGCTGAGCATTTACTAAAGCTCCCCGCTATCCGATTGCTAATCGCTGAGGGTATTTTTATTGGGCTTGCCTACGGATTATTTGAAACCGGAATTCCTGCATTCACAACTATCGAAGGTGTCGCTGGACGAACTGGATTAATTTTTGCGGTCTTGGCAATCTTTAATATATTCGGAAGCTTGCTGGCAGGTTTAATCTCCAAAAAAACTTCTCCCCTTCTCGCATTTCGCCGCACCTATTTATTCTGGGTAATCGTGTGCGCTCCGTTAGCGCTCACTAATCCCGATTGGTCACTTCTCACAATTTCTGCGCTGCTTGGCCTTGCCGGTGGAATGCAGATGGTTTTTTATTGGGAGATTGTTGAAAAAGTTCGAACAAAGGGCACCGCAGCTTCAGCGATCGGATGGCTCTGGACATTTGAAGGAACTGCAACAGCCCTTGGAGCAACACTTAGTGGCTACATCAGCGAAGCGTTCTCGCCGAGATATTGCCTAGCTCTAATGAGTATCTGCGTTTTAATCGGATATCTAATTATTCAAAGAGGACATCCTTTGCTAAACGCAGCGAATGCGCTGCCTACTCAAGCCGAAGATGAAATTGCAATCTCCACCGCGCTTGATAAAACCAATTAGTGAGCAGCTAAATCCCAGCTCTCGCCAATTCCAATATTCACATCTAATGGCACTGACAAATCAAATGCGCTACCCATCTCTTTTTCAACCAATTTAATTAGTGTCTGCTCTTCGCCACTAGCAACTTCCAGAATCAATTCATCATGAACCTGCAGCAGCAATCTAGATTTTAAAGATTGCGCCTTTAACTCCTTCGCCACATTCAACATTGCAACTTTGATGATGTCCGCAGCAGAACCCTGGATCGGAGCATTTAAAGCCATTCGCTCTGCTATTTCACGCCGTGCCCGATTATCACCTGTTAAATCTGGAAGATAACG
>CAWURN010000027.1:0-4220 GCA_963924835.1 Candidatus Nanopelagicaceae bacterium
TTCTCATCTTCAGCATCTGAAAAGATTGCTGCTGCTGGCGGATCAGCTAAGAAACTTTAAATCCAAATTTATTATTAGGTTAGAAGGAGAAAATCATGCTCTCAGCATTTGGTAAGGCGTTTAAGACGCCAGATCTGCGTAAAAAGATTTTCTTCACCCTAGCCATCATGGCACTTTTCCGTTTTGGTTCAACGGTTCCAACTCCAGGTGTTTCATACGAGAATGTTCAACTCTGTTTAAATCAAGCAAATAATGGTGGGCTATTTGGTCTGATCAACCTATTCTCTGGCGGAGCACTTCTACAGTTATCGGTTTTTGCGCTCGGAATCATGCCTTACATCACCGCCTCAATTATTGTTCAACTTTTAACAGTTGTAATTCCTCGTTTTGAAACTCTAAAAGCTGAAGGACAATCAGGAACTGCAAAACTTACTCAGTACACACGTTACTTAACTGTTGGTCTTTCAATTCTGCAATCAACTGGTTTGATTGCAGTTGCAAGAACTCCAGGACGGTTATTTAGTGGTTGCTCATATCCAATTATTCCAGACACAACATGGCCAAGAATTATGACTATGGTTTTTGTTATGACCGCTGGAACCGCAGTAATCATGTGGCTTGGAGAGCTAATCACGGATCGCGGTGTTGGTAATGGAATGTCAATCTTAATTTTCACATCTATTGCAGCACAATTCCCAACTCAACTCTGGTCAATCAAACTTCAAAAGGGTTTGTTTGCATTCCTTTTCGTAACAGGCGTTGGAATTCTTGTAGTCGCAGCTGTTGTATTCGTTGAACAAGCGCAGCGACGCATTCCGGTTCAATATGCGAAGCGCCAAGTTGGTCGCCAGTCATACGGTGGAACCAGCACATATATTCCAATTAAAGTGAACCAAGCTGGCGTAATCCCAGTAATTTTCGCTTCTTCTCTTCTTTATATTCCTTCTTTGATTGTTAACTTCTCTGGAAGTTCTTCAAAGTGGGCTGTTTGGATTCAACAAAATTTAGTTACTGGCGATCATCCGATTTACATCATCGTTTATTCTGCAATGATTATTTTCTTCACATATTTCTATGTAGCAATTACTTTTAATCCTGATGAAGTAGCTGAAAACATGAAGAAGTATGGTGGATTTATTCCAGGTATTCGTGCGGGCCGTCCAACAGCAGAGTATTTGCAATACGTGCTTTCTCGAATCACTGCACCAGGAGCGCTTTACCTAGCATTCGTTGCGATTATTCCAATCATCGCGCTGATCTTGTTCAACGCAACTCAAAACTTCCCATTCGGCGGAACTGCAATTCTTATTGTGGTTGGCGTTGGCCTCGATACTGCAAAGCAGATTGAGTCACAACTACAACAGCGTTCATACGAGGGATTCCTTAAGTAATGCGCTTAATCCTGGTAGGTCCACCAGGTGCGGGTAAGGGAACACAAGCAGTTCAACTCGCATCACATTTTGCAATCCCACATATTTCCACTGGGGATATTTTCCGCCTAAACATTAAGGGCGAAACTAAATTAGGTTTACACGCAAAATCTTTTATGGATGCTGGGAATTTAGTCCCAGATTCAGTAACAAATGACATGGTCGCAGATCGTTTAACTCACCCTGATGCTAAGGCCGGTTTTCTTCTCGACGGATATCCAAGAAATATTGGCCAAGCAGATTTCCTAAAAGAGAATTTAGCAAAATCCGGAACCCCGCTTGATGCCGTGCTTGAATTCAAATTAGATAACGCAGAAATCATTAAGCGTCTTGCAGGTCGCAGAGCTTGCCGAGGTTGCGGTGCAACTTCTCATGTAATTTTCGAAGCACCAAAAGTTGCTGGTGTCTGTGATTCCTGCGGTAGCGAGCTATATCAACGCCCGGATGATGCTGAGAACGTAATTGCTAATCGCCTTGCTGTATATGGCGAACAAACTGAACCAATTATTAATTATTACAAGAGCGAAGGCTTACTTAAATCTATTTCCGCGGTTGGCGAAGTATCAGAGATCGCCGCTCGCGCAATTGCAGCCCTTAAGTAGTAACCATGGCAATCCAGATTAAAACTTTAGATCAGCTCAAGTTGATGCGTAAAGCAGGGCTAGTTGTTGCCCAAACCCTTGATCTAATGCGCGCGGCAATTGTGCCTGGGGTAACCACAAATGATTTAAATGAAATTGCAATCAAGAATTTGGCTGACAACAACGCAAAATCTAATTTCCTTAACTACCACGGTTTTCCAGCAGTTATTTGCGCATCAATTAATGATGAAATTGTGCACGGAATTCCAAATGACCGCCTGATTAAAGATGGTGATATTGTTTCAATAGATTTTGGTGCAATCATCGAAGGCTGGCACGGCGATGCGGCGTTCTCTGTCATCGCTGGAACCAAAAATTTAGATGACCAGAAACTCCTTGATACCTGTGAAGAATCTATGTGGCGGGGGATTGCAGCAGGAAAATTAGGCGCAAATCTAACTGATATTTCTTTTGCCATTGAAGATTACATTCGTTCGCAAGGTAAGTATGGAATCTTGCGTGAATATGGTGGTCATGGAATTGGTACTGAAATGCATCAAGAACCACATGTTTTAAATTTTGGTGCTGCTGGCATGGGTCCAGAATTAAAGCCTGGAATCGCCCTTGCTATCGAGCCAATGATTACAAGAGGTTCACCGAAGACTAAAGTTTTAGCAGATGAATGGACGGTAGTTTCACAAGATGGAACCCGAGGTGCACACTTCGAACATTCATTTGCAATTCTCGAAGATGGAAAGCCATTTGTTTTAACTGCAATTGATGGTGGCCGTAAAAAACTAGGCTCACTTGGGATTGAAATCTCTAACTTACTTTAATTTCTAAACCATCAATCCAGACGCCTTTGATTTCCACATTTGTGGTTTCGAACGGGCTTTTGTTTAAGATTATAAAGTTAGCCCGCATACCTGTTTCAAGTTTGCCTATCTTAAACTCATCAAACAATTGATATGCCGAAGTCGCTGTATATGCAGTTAGAGATTCCTCAATAGTTATTGCTTCGTTTTTGCTCCATGGCTCGCTCTTGGATCCAGGAAGTTTACGAAGGACTGGGATAAAGATTGCATCCAATGGTTTTTGGCTTGTGACTGGCCAATCGCTGCCAAAACTTATTTTGGTCTCTAAATCTAAGAGAGTGCGCAATTGATATTGGCGATTGTTTCGTTCGCTTCCGATTCTAGGTTCGATTAACTCTTTATTCATTGGATCTAGATAAGTCCAGAGTGGTTGGAAATTAGCGATTACATCAAGCTCTTTAAATCGAGATAAGTCGGTTGGTTCAATTAATTGAGCATGAACAATTACCGGACGTCGATCCCATTTAGGATTAGTTTTTGTCATCACTTCAATTGTGTTTAGTGATTGCTTAATTGCGCCATCACCGATTGCATGAATATGTACCTGGAATTTCAATAAGTCATAGGTTGAAATTGCAGCAAGTAGATTTTCATCCTCCCAAATCAATAACCCAGTTGAATTTGGATTATCTAGATACGGATTGAGCATCGCGGCAGTTCCACTTGAAAGTGCGCCATCAGTTAAAAACTTAATGGTGTTTGCTTTTAACCGATTTGGTTCGGGTAACTTAGAAATCTCGGCACGCATCTCCTGGATATATGCGACTTGTTCTTGCCAATTTTGAGGTGTAACCAAGAAGGCAAGATACATATCTAATGTGAGCGCGCCAGATTTTGCGGCTGCTATGTAAGCCTCGGCCATTGGTGGCTCGACCCAACATTCGGTTGCAGTTGTGACACCAGAAGAAGTTAACTCATTGCAGGCATACTTAATTGCGCGCAAGTCACTTTCAATGCTATCTGCTGGCGCATGTTTTAAGATTAAATCGAAAGCAATTGGTTCGCGAAGAGTGCCTTTCGGAGAACCATCGTTACGTCTGGCAATTGTTCCGCCATCAGGGTTTTTAGTATTTGAATCTATTCCGGCGATTTCCAGCGCCTTACTATTTACCCAAATTGTGTGGTGATCAACCGCGTGCAGGACAACTGGGTGATCAGAAACAACTTCATCTAACCAATGTGCATCGAAATCCCCACCAGAAATAATTGCAGCTTCATAAGCCCCGCCAATAATCCAATTTTCATTTGGATTTTCTTTCACATACCTTGCAACTTCTTTTTTAATTTCATCAACTGATTGCAGATTGTTTACCTTTGGACCCCGTGCTTCACGT
>CAWURN010000028.1:0-10753 GCA_963924835.1 Candidatus Nanopelagicaceae bacterium
TTGCCATCTTTAAGAGTTTCAATACGACGGATATCTAGACGGATTGAGGCGTAGAACTTAAGTGCTTTTCCACCTGTTGTGGTCTCTGGAGTTCCGAAGAAGACACCGATCTTGTCACGCAATTGGTTAATGAAAATTGCGGTGGTATTTGATTGGTGAAGTGCGCCAGTAATTTTACGAAGTGCTTGTGACATCAAACGTGCCTGCAAGCCCATATGTGAATCACCCATCTCGCCTTCAATTTCTGCGCGAGGTGTAAGTGCTGCAACTGAGTCAACGACGATTACATCGATTGCGCCAGAGCGAACCAACATATCCATGATCTCAAGTGCTTGTTCACCGGTGTCTGGTTGTGAAACTAAAAGTGCATCAATATCGACGCCCAATTTGCGGGCATACTCGGGATCAAGTGCATGCTCGGCATCAATAAATGCTGCGATGCCGCCAGCTTTCTGCGCATTAGCAATTGCATGAAGAGCAACGGTTGTCTTTCCTGAAGATTCTGGTCCGTAAATTTCTACGATACGACCACGAGGTAGACCACCAATTCCAAGTGCGATATCTAGCGCAACTGAACCAGTTGAAATAACTTCAACAACTTGTGGGCCGCGATCGCCCATCTTCATAACTGAACCCTTACCGAATTGACGCTCGATTTGGGCAAGTGCACTTTCTAAGGCTTTACTGCGATCTGAATTTTGCTTTTCAGATTGTTTGTCCGGCTGTTCTTTAGCCATTTTTTTGACCTTTCATCGATCATCGTTATCGGTCCTGAAGGTACGGAAGGCCACCGACGGCAGAGGCTAGGCATCTGCGGAAATGTGGAACCGCTCAGGCTGGGTATATCCAAGCGCTGCGCTTGAATGTGATAAGGGTAGCCGAACACCTGTTCGAATGGCAACAACACGCCGACTAGCGGCTATTTAAATCTAACTATCTAAATTTGGCTGGCATCTGTGGATTGTGAGCAACAATTCCCTTCCAGATATCACCTGGCTCTTGACCTGTTAATAGGGCTTCTTCAACCGTTAAGCCACCTAATTCTGCGTGCACAGTGTCGCGGCTATAAGTCGTTGGGTCTGGAAAATACTCCGCCATGCGAGCGCGTAGCTCTGTTATTCGCATTTAGTTACCAGCATTTATAAGTCCTTATTTTCTTCATTTCCAATATTACGCAAGTGATCTAGCGATCTGATCTGATTGATGTGCAGATTCGGCTGGGGTCAGCGGTGATGCAACTTGGCCCAATAGCCAATGTAAAACCAAGCTCGAATTATCGAGCCCAAAGATCTTGGTGAGTGATTCCTGAACAATTGCCCAAAGTGGGTGCTCTCCTATTGTTACAAAGGCAGCAATATCTTTTGCGTCGGTCTCGGTCATTTTGCGTAGCGCTTTATCCTCTGAAATCTGGCGAGATAGGGCTAGCAGCGCATCCTTTGGCGATGGTGCGTTCGATGCTAAATCAGCAAGTCGCAAGATTTCAGATTCCAGAAGGGTAAACATCATCTCTTCTTTATCTGCAAAGTGGTTGTAAACCGTTGCTCTTGAAACTTGGGCACGTGCTGCAATATCAACCATGTTTGATTCAAATGAACCAACTTCGGCGATGACAGTTTTAGCGCCCGCAAGAATTGCGGTTCGTGAGCGTTGGGCTGGGGCTAAAGTCATCGATTAATCCGGTATCCGAAAATATCGTCGCTAGCTAAAAAGCTAAGCGGCGGCTTCTACAACGCTGAGTGAAGGTGCCTCTGTTGCGCGAATTCCGATTGAAACATCTGTCATAACTGTTAACAAAGAGAGATCAAGTGCTTGGCAGATTGAATTCAATAGTTCAGATGAAGCTTCTTTCTGACCACGTTCAACTTCAGATAAATATCCCAAAGATACTCGCGCAGCTTTCGCAACATCGCGCAGGGTGCGTCCCTGTGAGATGCGCGCTTGGCGCAGGGTGCTGCCGATATGGGTGCGAAGTAAAGTTGCTGGTTTCACAGGCTTAGGATACGCGAAAAGGTGGCTAATGCGCTCTCAATTGTGGCATTTCTTACCGTGGCGCGGTCGCCAGAAATCGAAAGTTCGATGGCGATAACCTCTTTTTTGCTAGCTATGGCCATCCAAACAGTGCCGGCAGTTTTTCCATATGCCTTGCCTGGCCCAGCAACACCGGTCGTCGAAATTGCATAATCAGATTTAAATAAGCTGCGGGCGCTTGCTGCCATTTCTTTCGCGACTTCTTCAGAAACCGCGGTGTGCTTGGTAATCAATTTTTTTGAGACTTCCAATAACTTTGTCTTACTTAAATCGCTATACGTTGTAATGCCGCCAAGAAAAACTTCTGATGAACCAGCAACTTCGGTAATGGCTGCTCCTAAGCCACCGCCAGTTAGCGATTCGGCTACCGATAGAGTCTTGCCAGATTTTTTTAATTGATTGACCACCGTTGTTGCTAGTTCCAGGTTTGTCTTCACTTTTTAAATACCTTTTTGAAATAGTCATAACCAGTTGTGATGGTTAAATAAATTGCAACCGCCATAAAAGCATCCCGTGGAATGTGTAGCCAGGTTGGTAATGGCAGAATGTAGAAGCCAACACCAAAGCCTTGAAAAGTTGCTTTGAGTTTTCCGCCCTTGCTTGCGGGGATTACGCCATCTTTAATTACCGTTAGCCGGAGAATCGTCACTGAAACTTCGCGAACAAGAATCAAAATTGTTACCCACCACCACAATTTTCCTTGCATTGAAAGGCCAACCATTGCGGCGCCAATTGCGACTTTGTCGGCAACTGGATCTAAAAATGTGCCAAAACTTGTAATCTGTTTTCTGGATCTAGCTATCTTTCCATCTAGAAAATCGGTTAGCCCAACCAGGAAGAATCCAGCCCAGGCAATTATCTGCCAGGTCCAATCATCCCCACCATTCTTGAAAAGTGCATAAAGACAAAATGGCACTGCAACTAGTCGAGAAATTGTTAGCGCGTTTGGCAGATTCAGAAGTTTCACAATGGAACCGCAATTAAATCTACACCGGACACTTCGGTGACAACAGCGTCGACATACTCTCCCACTTTAAACTTTGCGCGTCCCTTAACGAAGGTAGAACCATCTACTTCAGGGCCCTGATGCTCTGCTCTGCCTTCTTGACTATCTTCATCTTCAATCAAAACTCGAACATGTTCACCAATTCGCTCTTCGGCCCGCTGCATTAAAAACTCATCTACTAACTTCGAAAGCAGTTCAACGCGCGAGTTAATTACATCCTGATCAACCTTCGCTTCCAAGGTAAGTGCTTCAGTCTTATCTTCATCGGAATATCCAAATACCCCGATTGCATCGAGTCTGGCCCGAGAAAGGAAATCAACAAGTTCATCAAACTCTTCTTGGGTTTCACCCGGGAATCCAACTATTACATTTGAACGAATCCCGGCCTGCGGAGCTAACGCTCTGATTTGAGTAATTAAATGAAGGAAGGATTCGGTATCACCAAAGCGACGCATTCTGCGCAGAACTGTTGCACTTGCATGTTGAAATGAGAGATCAAAATAAGGCACAACTTTTGGAACTGAAACCATTGCTTGAATAAGTGAGGGACGCATCTCGGCGGGTTGGAGATAAGAAAGGCGAATTCGTTCAACTCCGGGAATCTTTGCAATTTCTGGCAGCATATTTTCAAGAACTTTCATATCTTTAAAGTCTTTGCCATATGAGGTGGTATTTTCGCTAACTAGGAAAAGTTCAGATACACCCTCTGCTGCAAGCCATTGCGCTTCCTCAATAATTTCGGTTGGACGTCTTGAGACAAATGAACCTCGAAACATTGGAATTGCACAGAACGAACATCTGCGATCACACCCAGATGCAATCTTCAACGGAGCAATCGGAGCGCTGTCTAAACGCTTACGTGCCAATGGTTGGTTTGGCGAATTTAATTTTTGACGTTCCGCTGGTGCAATAGGTAGTAGCGCTCGGCGATCTTTTGGTTTATGCGCAGCTATCGAGCCACCATTTATTATGGTCTGCAATCGCGCTGAAATATCTTCATAGTCATCAAAACCTAAAATTGCATCTGCTTCTGGTAGTGCTTCAGAGAGTTCGTTGCCATATCGCTCTGCCATGCAGCCAACTGCTACTACAGCTTTAGTTATGCCATTAGTCTTAAGCGAATGGGCTTCTAGGAGCGCATCTACTGAGTCTTTCTTCGCACTTTCAATAAATCCACAAGTGTTAACTAGGGCTACTTCAGCAAGAGCTGGATCAGAGACAAGAGTCCATCCATCTGCCGATAATCTTCCGGCAAGTTCTTCAGAGTCAACTTCATTACGGGCGCAGCCAAGTGTTACGAGCGCAACCGTGCGAGGTCGTTTGCTGGTAAGAGTATTTTCTTGATTGGTGGCGCTCATCTGCGCCATCTTACAGTGGGTTAAGTTTTAAGTCGTACTTAACCGTTATTTGAATTATCTGGGGTAAAGGAGAGACGAACTACTTCCCCGACTCCGCCAGGTGTGCCAAGTTCTTTGCCGTTTACATTGAGCGAAACTGCTGCGGCATTTCCAATGATTACTTGTAGAAGTTGGTCCTCACTAAAGGATTTTGCTTCGCCAACCTTTATCGAGCCACTAAAGATTTGGGCTCCACTTGCATCCTGGATTCCGATCCAAGATTTTCCAGAAATACCTGTAACAACTAGGGAAACACCGGTTGTCTTTGTAGCGACAACTTGCGAGTTTTTATCAGCTGTTGAAGGGGCCACACCTTGGCTTGACGGAGCCAATGGCGAGGTCTTGTCACTTGGGAAGAGTGAGATAACTGCAGGCACTGCAATCAGAAGTGCAACTACTCCTGCAGCAACTGAAGCCAATGACTTGTAAGAAATTGCGGGACGTTGTGCACGAGGCTTAACTAAATGGTTTTCTTCTAATAAATCAATCATTGGTCGATCGAAGTCACCAGTTGATTGTGCAAATTTTTCGATTAGTAAATCAGCATCTATCTTTAATACTTTTGCAATAGTGCGGATATGTCCACGCGCATATGCATTGCCACCACAACTTGTAAAATTATCGGATTCAATATCATTAATCAAAGTTTCACGAATTCGAGTTATCTGTGCAATTTTTGCAACTGTATAGCCAGCACGTTCGCGGGCATCGCGAATTTCAGTGCCGAGAGTTAGATTTTCCAAACTCATTTATTTTTTCTCCTACTTAAAATTACTTAAAGGCGTGGAAGGGGATTTCCAAGGCCCTAAGGGTAAAACCTGTGGGTGCCTTAGGACAAGTCCGAAGGTGACCAACGTGTGAATTCACCCTTAACGCTGACCCCTGAAAAGCCGTCCTACGCTGAATTACAACTTTTGGTTTTAGAGATTGCCCTGTAGTTGCTCAAGTACATCTGGCATCTGCTCAGCACTAATCAATACAGTGCGCGCTTTAGATCCCTCAGTAGGTCCAACAATTCCACGACTCTCCATTAAATCCATTAAACGTCCCGCTTTTGCAAAACCAATTCGTAATTTACGTTGCAACATAGATGTAGATCCAAATTGTGTAGAAACAACTAATTGAACTGCTTGTAATAACAGATCCATATCATCACCAATATCATCTTCAATAATGTGAGCTTTGACTGGCGCAGTTAAATCAAGTCGATAAACTGGTTGCAGTTGCGCTTTCACATGATTAACAATTGCTTCGGTCTCTCGTTCTGAAACATATGCTCCTTGGATACGCATTGCTTTACTTGCGCCCATTGGTAAGAAAAGGGCATCGCCTTGGCCTACTAATTTTTCAGCACCGGGCGTATCTAAAATAACTCTCGAATCTGCAAGGCTTGAAGTTGCAAATGAAAGCCGAGATGGAACGTTGGCTTTAATTAGACCAGTAACAATGTCAACGCTAGGTCGCTGAGTTGCTATAACCAAGTGAATACCGGCAGCTCTAGCTAATTGGGTAATTCGGACAATTGACTCTTCAACTTCACGGGCCGCAATCATCATTAAATCTGCGAGCTCGTCGATAATTACTAATAAATAAGGATATGGTTCAAGCACTCGTTCGCTGCCTTCTGGCACTGTTAATTTTCCAGAGCGAACTGCTCTATTGAAATCATCAATATGCCTAAAGCCAAAGGCCGAGAGATCGTCGTATCGCATGTCCATTTCACGAACTACCCAAGCAAGGACATCGGCAGCCTTCTTAGGGTTAGTAATAATTGGCGCGATTAAATGTGGAATTCCTTCATAGCTCGTGAGTTCTACGCGCTTTGGATCAATCATTACTAGACGGACATCATCGGGCGTGGAACGCATAAGTATCGAAACAATAAGTGAATTTATCATTGAAGATTTTCCAGCACCTGTTGCACCAGCTACTAGTAAGTGCGGCATTTTCGCTAAATTCGCGCAGATAAAGTTTCCTTCGACATCCTTGCCAAGTGCAATAACCATTGGGTGGGTGTCGTTTCCAGCAACTGAGGAGCGAAGCACATCCCCGAGCGCAACAATTTCTCGATCGGTGTTTGGGATTTCAATTCCGACTGCAGATTTACCAGGAATTGGTGAAAGAATCCGAACATCTCCGCTGGCAACTGCATAAGAAATATTTTTGGCAAGCGCGGTAATCGCTTCGACCTTTACGCCATTTCCGAGTTCAACTTCATACCGAGTAACAGTTGGGCCGCGCATAAATCCAGTAACTCGACATTCAACGCCAAATTGCTCAAAAACTTGAGTCAGTGCAGCAACAACTACATCATTCGCTTTCGATTTAGCCTTTGCTGCTGGGCCGGTCTTCAGTAAATCCATTGAAGGTAATTCATATTTAATATCACCAGTTAACAACATCTGCTTCGCATGTTTAGGATCGCTTGCCACTGGCGCACTTACCGGAGTCGGGTCTCGTGGAATTTCTACCGTGAACTCTTCATCAAAGCTCTCTTCATCTAACTCTTCTTGTTCATCTAAATCTTCCTCATGCCTGAATCCTTGAACTAGTGGGGTTTCGAATGGTGGGGTATCAGAGATTTCAAATTTTTCCTCAGCTCGTGCAGCTCTTGCATCAGAGACCTTCCCACTTCCCCAGCGAAAAACCGTTGAGATTCGTTCAAAAACTTTTGACACTGGCGTAGCGGTGATTACCAAAATGCCGAATAAGAGAAAAATCAAAAGAATTGGGATTGCGAGAATTGTTGTGAGCAACGTAACTAGCAGTGTTGAAATTCCATACCCAATCCAACCACCACCATTTCTAATCGCAGTCTGACCAGTTCCGGTTGAGCCATTAAGAATATGGAGCAGGCTGGTAATTGAAATAAGTAAAACAAAGGTTCCAACGATTATTCGCCCGGTCGCTTTTGAATCATCCGGGGCCCTAAACAAACGGAATGCAAAATAGAAAAAAATTATTGGTGCAGTTATTCCAAGACGCCCTACTAAACCAAAGATTGCGGCATATATTCCATGGCCAACCATATTATCTAAGTTAAACCAGACACCAGCCGCAGAAATTAAACCGAGGATAAAGATAAGGAAAGCAAAGCCGTCTCGTTGGTGAGCAGGATCTAAATCCTGAGCACCGCGAAAAATAAAGCGAACTGAAGAGCCGAGAGTTTTTGCTATAAATTTCCAGATTGCACCTATGCCACGAGCAGCTCCATTGGCTGCCGCAGATTTCTTACTTGACGCTTTTTTTCTCGCGGCCATAATGTCTAACCTTAAAGCGTTAGATATACGCAATAACTAAGGCGCGCCGCTATACCTCGATAACTACCGGAACAATCATTGGCTTTCGACGGTGCTTATCGCCAACCCAACTACCGACAGTTTTTCTTACAACTTGTTGCAATTGATGCGTTCCATTAATTCCATTGCCGACCGCTGTTGCAAGCGCCTTTTCAATCATGCCTTTTACTTCATTAAATAGCGCATTATCTTCGGTAAAACCTCGGGCATGAATATCTGGACCCGCAACTATTTTTCCAGTTTGGGATTCAATAACTACAACAACTGAAATGAAACCTTCTTCGCCAAGAATTCGTCGATCCTTGAGAGAGCTTTCGGTTATTTCACCAATACTCTGACCATCTACATAAACAAAACCGACAGGAATTGCACCTGCAACGTCTGCATATCCGTCAGCCATATCTACGACGATTCCATTCTCAACAACCAAAGTATTTGTTCTGGAAACTCCAGTTTTGATTGCAAGTTCTGCATTCGCTCGCAGATGGCGCCATTCACCATGAATTGGCATAACATTTTTTGGTTTTACGATGTTATAGCAATAGAGCAATTCGCCAGCAGAAGCATGTCCTGATACGTGGACCATGGCATTTCCTTTATGCACAACATTTGCGCCAAAGCGGGTTAGCTCATTTATAACTCGGTAAACCGGATTTTCATTTCCTGGAATAAGCGAAGAAGCAAGAATTACAGTGTCGCCTTTACCAACTTGAATTTCATGATCGCCATTAGCCATGCGAGATAGCGCTGCAAGCGGCTCACCTTGCGAACCTGTGCAGATTAAAACCACTTTATCGCCGTAATCTTTAAGATTCTTAGAATCAACAATTAAATTAGGTGGAATATGTAAATAGCCAAGATCTTCTGCCAATTTCATATTTCGAACCATGCTTCGACCAACGTAAGCAACTTTACGACCATGTGATTCGGCGACATCGATAATCTGTTGAATGCGATGAACGTGTGATGCGAATGAAGCAACAATTACGCGGCGCTCGGTCTGACGAATAACCCGATCTAGTACTGGGCTGATGTCGCGCTCTGCAGTTGTGAATCCTGGAACATCAGCATTCGTTGAATCAACCATAAACAAGTCAACGCCTTCGGCGCCCAGTCTGGCAAATGTTGCGAGGTCGGTAATTCGCCCATCAAGAGGAAGCTGATCCATTTTGAAGTCACCGGTTGCAAGAACGAGCCCTGCGGGAGTGCGAATTGCAATTGCAAGAGCATCTGGAATTGAGTGATTAACTGCAACAAACTCTAATTCGAATGGACCAAATTTCTGAATCATTCCTGCTTTAACTTCAACCATCGGAGCAGTGATTCTGCGTTCCTTTAGTTTTGCTTCAGTGAAAGCCAGAGTTAGCTTTGATCCAACTATCGGGATATCGCTACGTTCGCGTAATAGGTATGGAACTGCGCCAATATGATCTTCATGGCCATGAGTTAGTGCAACTGCTACAACATCGTCTAACCGTTCGCGAATGTATTCAAAGTCGGGAAGAATTAAATCAATTCCCGGTTGGCTCTCTTCCGGAAAGAGAACTCCGCAATCAACGACTAATAACTTTCCTTCATATTCGAAAACGGTCATGTTGCGACCGATTTCACCTAGCCCACCAAGTGCAACTATGCGAAGAGTTTTTGCAGCGAGCTTGGATGGATAGGGTAAATCTGGATGCGGATGATTCATTAGTTAAGTGTTACTCCACCTTGTCGTAGGTCCTCCCGCAGTTGCGCTATTTGCGCAGCGGTGGCATCGACAAGTGGCAATCTAGTAAATCCGCCAGGTAGGCCCATTTCATTTAGTGCGGCCTTAGTCAATATCGCACCTTGGGTGCGGAAGGTTCCGGTGAATACCGGTAATAATTTTTGATGAATTTCAAGTGCGCGCTCTGAGTTTCCAGAAAACCAGGCATCTAACATTTCGCGAAGTCCACTTCCAACGGTGTGGCCACAAACAGATACAAATCCAACTGCGCCAACTGAAAGTAGTGGCAAATTCAAAATATCATCACCCGAATAAACTGGGATTCCAGAGCGCTTGATTACCCAGGAAGTTGCGGCAACATTACCTTTTGCATCTTTTAGCGCAGCAATCTTTGGATGTTCAGAAAGTTCAACGATTGTGTCAGATTCAATTTCAACTCCAGTTCGACCAGGAATGTCGTACATCATTACTGAAAGATCTGTGGCCTCTGCCATCGCTCTGAAGTGTGCTGCGATTCCGGCTTGCGGCGGTTTGTTGTAATAAGGAGTTACAACTAATAACGCATCAGCGCCAGCCTTCGCTGCGCGTTTTGCTTGAACTACAGAGTGCGAGGTCTCATTATTTCCAGCGCCAGCAATTACGAATACTTTAGGCCCGACAACTTTTTTAACAACGCTTACTATTTGATCTTTCTCGTCATCACTTGTTGTTGGCGCTTCGCCTGTTGTGCCATTTACAACTATTCCATCATGTCCGGTTGAAACTAAATGTGCTGCTAATTTTTCGACACCCGCCCAATCAATCTCGCCATCATTATTAAATGGCGTAACCATGGCGGTGATTAACCGGCCAAATGGAGGTGTAATGCTCATGCGCTTAGGTTACACGCTATTTATGGAGCTATGCGACCGGATTTCTGGAATGCCGCATAAGTCATCGGCATAAGTTCGGCGAAGTGCTTCTCCATTTTCTCAGCAACCATCTCAATTTCACGTTGTGGATATGACGGGAAATGTGAATCTGGGCTTGATGTGCGAAGCGAAAGGAAATTCATTAACGCTCTAGCATTCATAGTTACATACATTGAAGAGTAAAGAGTTACTGGAAGAACTGCGCGCGCTACTTCGCGAGCAACGCCCGAAGCCAAAATCTTCTGATAATTTTCATAGGCAAGTGTGCAAGTCTCTTTAATTGCATTAACTGTTATATCTAACTGTTCTGGAGTCCCATCAACAAAAGTGTATGCGCCAGTTTTACCAACCTGAACTAATTTGCGATCCTTATTTGGAATGTAAAAAACTGGACGAAGTTC
>CAWURN010000029.1:0-9390 GCA_963924835.1 Candidatus Nanopelagicaceae bacterium
GGGTTCGCGGTGCAGCCGCCAGCAATCGAGATGCATTTGTGGACACTGTGCTACGAATCACCGATGCAGTTATTGATTGGCCTAGTGGTTGTGAGTTAGACATTAACCCCTTAACAGTTCTACCAGATGGTGTTTGGGTGCTTGATAGCGCTTATTCACCAGCGGCAAAATCTTCTGAACGGAGCACGCACTAATGGATGTCGGCACACTTGTAGCTAGATCAACTCGCAAATATCGTGACCGAATTGCAGTTGAGAGTTCCGAAGGTGCGATGACTTACGGTGAAATCGGTTCTCGAATTTTCCAATTAGCACGTGGTTTAAAAGCACTTGGGCTTGCACCAGGAGATCGAGTTCTAGATCTTCAATCAAATCAACGTACTTATATTGAAACAGATTTAGGAATTAGCACCGCAGGTTTGTGTCGAGTAGCTTTAAATTATCGCCTGCACCCAAATGACTGGGTAAGAATTACGAATGATTGCGGCGCAAAAGTTTTAATTATGGATGCGAAATTTTGGGATGAATCAGCTCCAGTTCGCGAATTAGTGGATCACATAATTCTTATCCATGGCGAACATGATGGAACAACGCCTTACGAAGCATTTCTAGCGAAGCAAGAATCGCATGCATTTTCTTCTGCGATTGACCCAGACAGCATCGTTTCACTTAACTATTCATCGGGAACAACTGGTAATCCAAAGGGTGCAATTCGCACACATCGCAATCGCACTGCAAGTTTGAACAATATTGTTTCAGATATTTTAGGTCGAATTCCAAATGAAACAGATTGTTGGGTTCATGCTGGCCCAGTAACTCATACCAGTGGCCTTTTTGTTCTGCCTTACTTTACTTTCGGTGCAAAGCAAATTGTTCTGGCTAAATACGATCCAGAAGATTTTATTGATGTAATTCAAAATCGTGGTGGAAATGCAACCGCCCTTGTACCAACAATGGTTGCCAGACTTCTTGCGGTAGATGGAATTACCAAAGAGAAGATGGCAAATCTTCGGATGCTCGGCTATGCCGGCGCACCAATGCCACCAGATCAAATTAAACAGTGTCACGAACGCATCACAACAAAGATGGTTCAGTATTACGGTCTAGTTGAAGCAATCCCACCAGTTACCGTATTAAGCGAAGCAGATCACGCACTTGGATTATCAGAAAATCCAGAACTACTTACTAGCGCAGGCAATCCTTGCGTCGGTGTAGAAATTCTTATTGTTGATGAGAACGGTAAGGAAGTTCCGGTTGGAGAGATTGGCGAGGTAATTACTAGGGGCGATCACGTCATGCGCGGTTATTACGGAGCAGCAGGCCAAGATGCAACAGTCACAAAAGCAGTTCGCGATGGTTGGTTGCACACTGGCGACCTTGGCCGAATTGATATTGATAATCGGTTGTATTTAGTTGATCGCAAAGGCGACATGATTATTAGCGGTGGCTACAACATTTATCCACGCGAAATTGAAGATGTAATTGCTGAAATTCCAGAAGTATTGGAAGTCGCCGTTATGGGAATTCATGATGCCGAATGGGGCCAGCGCGTAACTGCGATGGTGACGCTTGTTCCAAACACAACTGTTGATCATGCCGAACTTACAACTCGCATTCTTGAACATTGCAAATCTAGAATGGCCTCATATAAGAAGCCAAAAGATCTTCGCATTGTTGCTGAATTCCCATTGAATTCAACGGGCAAGATTGCAAAGAAGGTCTTGAAGCAACAACTAGAGGCTGAAGGAAAGTAAATGTCTTTAGAAAAACCAGGAGAGTATCCATACACCAGAGGCATTAATGCTGATGCTGGAGTTTGGACGATGGGGCAATACGGTGGCTTCGGAACTCCTGCAGAAACAAATGCGCGCTTTAAAATGTTACTTGACCAGGGATTAACTGGTTTTAGCGTTGCACTTGATCTTCCTACGCAGCTCGGGCTTGATTCTGATGATCCACTTTCACTTGGTGAAGTTGGTCGAGTAGGCGTAGCAATCGATTCGCTTGCTGACATTGAAATATTGATGGATGGAATTCCATTAGAAAAAATTAGTCAGGTTCGTACAACAGCAAACTCAATTGGTTACATCTGGGCAGCTATGTTCATAGCGCTGGCAGAACAACGGAACGTTGATCCAAATAAGTTTGGAATGTTTATTCAAAACGATGTACTTAAAGAATACGTTGCTCGTGGAACTCAAATCTTTCCTGCTGAAGCTGGGCTAAAACTTTCTGTTGATGTAATCGAACATATTGCAACAAAAATTCCTAAGTGGGTTTCACTTGCAATGAGCGGATATCACATTCGCGAAGCAGGATCCACGGCCGTTCAAGAAGTTGCATTCACATTTGCAAATGCTCGCGAATACTTGGATCAGGCAATTGCGCGTGGTGTTTCAGTAGATTTTGTAGCCCCAACACTCTTTACCTTCTTATCTTCGAATATTGATTTCTTGCCAGAGATTGCAAAGTTCCGTGCAGCAAGGCGAGTATGGGCAAGATTGATGCGCGAAAAATATGATGCGAAAGACCCAGCATCTGAAAAGTTAAGAATCTTTGCGTTCACAGCTGGTTCAT
The DNA here is from genome assembly GCA_963924835.1 of Candidatus Nanopelagicaceae bacterium. GTDB lineage: Bacteria > Actinomycetota > Actinomycetes > Nanopelagicales > Nanopelagicaceae > AAA044-D11. Next base: position 2,577 of record CAWURN010000029.1, read on the forward strand.
CCCTTACAGCGCAACAAGCAATGAACAATGTAGTTCGCACATCAATCGAAATGATGGCAGCGGCCCTAGGTGGAATTCAAACTATGCACGTTTCGGCATTTGATGAAGCACTTGGCGTACCAACAGAAGAAGCAGCGACGCTGGCTCTTCGCACACAACAAGTAGTTGCATTTGAAACTGGAGTATTAGATAGCCCAGACCCATTGGCTGGAAGTTTTGAATTAGAGCGAATGACTGATGATTTAGAGCGCGAAATTTGGGAATTATTGGCCAATATTGAGAAGCGTGGTGGTGCACTTGAATGCGTCAACAACGGCTACTTTGTAAATGAAATCTCTGAGAACTCTTATAAATTAACAATGGCTATCGAATCAGGCGAAAAGAAAGTAGTTGGCGTTAACGCATTTCAATCTGAATCAGCGCCATTTAAACCATTTGAAATTAATCCAAAGAGTGAATCTGAACAAGTAGCTTCGTTAAAAGCGGTTCGAGCCAAACGCGATAATAAAGCTGTAACGGCTGCACTAGAAAACCTATTAGCCGTTGCGAAGGCGGGCGATAACGTAGTTCCAGCAACAGTCGAGGCGATAAAGGCATATGCAACAGTTGGTGAAATTGTTAATGAGTTACGTAAAGTCTATGGAAAATGGCAACCTACAAAGATTTTTTAGTTCTTTAATCTAAATCTTTGCAATTTTCCAGTCGTAGTTTTTGGAAGTGAATCCACGAAATGTATTGATCTTGGATATTTGTATGGCGCAATCTGACTTTTAACATGGTCCTGTAACTCTTTAGCCATCACATCCGACGAAGTAAAGTCTGGCCGAAGAACAACGTAAGCGGTTACAACCATTCCACGCTCATCATCAGGCAGGCCAACAACGGCAACTTCAGCAACTCCTTTATGCATGAGAAGCGCATTTTCAACTTCAGGCGCTGCAATGTTGTAGCCGCTTGAAATGATCATGTCATCAGCGCGCGATTCATATTTAAAATAACCTTCTGATGTTCGCGTATAAATATCTCCCGTTACATTCCAACCATTAACTGCATAATCTTTCTGTCTTGGATCATTTAAGTAACGACAGCCGGTTGGGCCTTTGACTGCAAGGAATCCTTGCTCGCCATCTTTTACTTCTTTAAAGTCTTGATCTACAACCATCGCTTGATAGCCTGGGACTGGTTTGCCAGTTAGCCCTGGAATAATTTCATGGTCACTTGCTGAAATGAAAATATGCAGCAACTCGGTCGCGCCAATTCCATCAATTAATTTATTGCCAGTTGCATCAAACCATGCTCGCCAAGTTGCAAGCGGTAAATGCTCGCCAGCAGAAATGCAGCGACGTAACGACGAAATATCTTTACCTTCTAATTGCGTCAACATTGCACGATATGCAGTTGGTGCAGTGAAGAGTGCGGTAATACGGTGTTCAGCAATCTTCTCCAGAAGAACCGGAGGCGCTGCATTTTCTAACAGAACGGTTGTTGCACCTACGCGAAATGGAAATACAACCAAGCCCCCAAGACCAAATGTGAAAGCAATTGGTGGGCTACCAGCAAAGACATCATCTTTAGTTGGCTTAACAATATTTTTAGAGAAGGTATCGGCAATAGCCAGGATATCTCTATGAAAATGCATCGTTGCTTTTGGTATGCCAGTTGAGCCAGATGTAAATGCGAAGAGACTTACGTCGTTGGCCGCTGTGTCACAAACGTCGAATTCTTTGCTCTGCTTAGCAACCTCACCTAGAAAATTACTTTCGCCACCAACTATAAAAGTTTTACCAGAGTAATTAGGTATGGCTTGCCATTCCTCAACAAATCTATGATCAACTAGCGCAAATTGAATCTGGCCAATCTCAACTATCTTCGCTAATTCGACGGCACGTTGTAGAGGAATTGTTGTAACAGCGATAGCACCAACTCTAAGAATCGATAACCAAATAGCTACAGCCATTGCGTTATTTGGACTTCGAATCGCAATGCGATTGCCCGGAACAACACCTTCTGCCACGAGATAATTTGAAATCCTATTTACTAATTGCAGTAGTTCGCCGTAAGTAAAATTGCCGTCAGCCGCGATTATGGCTGATTTATTTGGTCCTACTAATTCAATAGTCTTTTCTAATAACTCATAACTTGCATTTAACCGTTCCGGATAAGTTGCAGTTGGATGGTTCAAAATTAATTCTGGCCATAAAGAATTATCTGGAAGATTATCTTTGGCAAAAGTATCTATGTGAGCGCTCTTAACCATTCTTAACCATTTCGATGCCTTTCAATCCCATCCATAAGTTCAACTACACCGGTTCCGTTCTGCATGGCACCAAGTAATACTGGTGGAATCCACGGCTTTCCGGCAACCGTTTTTGGTGGTGACATTTCAATTGAACGTGAAATATCTTGCGCAGTCTGGTCAGCGCCTTCACGATCTGATTTATTCACCAGATATATGTCACCAATTTCTAAAAGCCCAGCTTTAGAAGCCTGTATCCCATCTCCCATTCCAGGAGCTAATACAACTAATACGGTGTCAACGACTCGCATCACTTCAACTTCGCTCTGCCCAACACCTACAGTTTCAACAATAATGAAATCAAATTTTGCAGCTTTAACTAATTGCAAAACTGCCTTCGTGCTTGCTGATAACCCACCAAGATGTCCTCTGGTTGCAAGTGAGCGGATAAATACTTTTGAATCAGTGAAGTGATCTGTTAAACGAATTCGATCTCCAAGAAGTGCGCCGCCAGATATTGGCGATGACGGATCTACTGCAAGAACTGCAACTGAAAAATTTCTTTCTCGCAATAATTTAATTAGCGCATCAACTGTTGTCGATTTTCCAACACCCGGCGCACCAGTTATTCCGAGTACCTGCGCACCGGTACTTTCAGCAATTTCAAAAGGGATGCCCGTGTTCTCGATAACGGTAATTGCCTTGGCCAAAGCCTGGCGGTCACCATCGCGAACTTGGTTAAGGAGTTCGGTGTTATCGATTTGGTTCATATGCCAAACCCTACGACATATTTCTCGTGATAAGTTAGTGGTATGACTGAAACATCCCAATCAGTTCCAATCCGCGTCGTAGTAGCAAAACCTGGTCTAGATGGACATGACCGGGGCGCAAAAGTTGTTGCCCGCGCGTTACGTGATGCTGGATGCGAAGTAATTTATACCGGACTTCACCAAAGCCCAGAGCAAATAATTGCAACAGCGCTACAAGAAGATGTCCAAGCAATCGGACTCTCAATTCTTTCTGGTGCACATATGACTATTTTTGATCGAATCATGAAACTGTTGAAAGATAATAAGGCAGAAAATATTGTGGTTTTTGGTGGCGGAATAATTCCCGAGGCAGACAAAGTCTCGCTCAAGGCAATGGGCGTTGGCGAGATATTTACTCCGGGAACACCAACAACAGAAATTATTTCTTGGCTACAAAACGCAGTAACAGCCCGCGCTTAATTAAGTAACTTTAGCGTTTGTGTTTGAAACCTTTTTATAGTCTCCTGAAGCAACCAAATTTCTTAACCTTTCAAAGCCATCCCAAATTTCAGCATAAGTGTTCTGTAGCGGAGAAATCGCTAATCTGACTGAGTTCGGTGCTCGATAATCCGGAATCACATTTGCTAATTGTCGTAGTGCAAATGCAATCTGCTTACCATCTGGATGAACTAGTGAAACGTGGCCACCACGCCATTTAGCGTTTCGTGGCGTATTCAAAGTAAATCCGAGTTCAGCGAGCCAAGCATCATAAAGATCGATCATCATCTGAGTTCCGATTGCACACTTCTCTTCGATATTAGCGATGCCAGCTTCTTCAATTATTCCAAATGAACTTTGAACTGAACGAAGTGCAATTACAGAAGGCGTCGCAATTTGGAAACCAGCTAAGCCAGCAGCCTTTTTAAATTCAGGTCCCATGTCAAACATATTCTCTTGCGCATGCCAACCTTGAATTGGAACTTGTAACTCTTTCTGCACTCGCTTGGATACATAAAGCCAACCAGGAGAACCTGGCCCAGAGAACCCAAATTTATATGTGCAACCTACGGCGAGATCAACTCCATCATTATCAAACTTAAGATCTAGTGCACCAATTGCGTGGCTGCAATCCCAAATCGTAAAGGCGCCATACTTTCGCGCTAAATCAGTAATTGACTTGATGTCATTGCGGGCACCGGCTCGATACTGAATAACTTCAAATGTAACAAAGGCAACATCTTTGCTCATATATTTTTCTAATAACTCTGGCGTAATTCGCTCATGTTGGGAAATGGCAGGATCTTCATTATTAATAATTACTAAATTTAATCCGCGCTCTTTGGCATATCCTTGCAAGATATAGCGGTCGGTTGGAAAGTTTGCACCATCAATAATTATTGTTTTACGGTCAGGCCGTGCGGCAAGTGCGGCACCAGCAAGTTGGTAGAAATTTACCGAAGTTGTATCAGTTACCAAGACTTGTCCCGCTGCTGCGCCCAAAGTTGTCCGACCTAATAAATCTCCAGTTAGAAATGGCTCTTCGATCCAATCGCTCCAGCCTTCAACGACTTTTGCACCCCAGTCATTGATTAAAAAATCATTAATCACCTTGATAGTTCTTTTCGGTAGGCGGCCAAGAGAGTTTCCATCCAGATAACAAATCTCTGGATTATTAATCACAAACTCGTCTCTAAATTTGGCTAGTGGGTCTTTAGCATCAAGGTCGAGCGCATATTGCCTATTAGTTACGTCCATTTACCCACTCTAGCAATCGTCAAATACTCTTGCGCAATGGCCGCCGTAAATTTATTGAATTTAGAATCGGTCTCGAAATCTTTTGATATTAGAGCCTTGTTGGATGAGGTTTCGCTAGGGGTGAATGCCGGAGACCGAATTGGAGTTGTGGGCAGAAATGGTGGCGGCAAAAGCACGTTAATAAAAGTAATGGCCGGAATTGAAACTCCAGATTCTGGACGGGTTTCAAAAGCTGGTTCAGTGAATGTTGGAATATTGAGTCAGACCGATGATTTAAGTCAAGATTCATTTGTCCGCGATGTTGTTCTCGGAGATTCTGCGACACATGAATGGGCAGGCAATTCAAAAGTTCGTGAAGTCTTAACCGGGCTATTTGGTGGCATAAGCGAAGAACTACTTGATCGCAAAATCTCTTATCTTTCAGGCGGCGAGCGTCGTCGCGTAAATTTAGCAAAGTTATTAATAGGCGATTTTGATTTAGTTTTATTGGATGAACCAACGAACCATTTAGATGTCGAAGGCGTTTCATGGCTTGCGCAATATTTAAAGCGGAACACGAAATTAGCTGTTGTAGTGATTACCCACGATCGTTGGTTCTTGGATGAAGTTTCAGATCAAATCTGGGAAGTTGTCGATGGAAATGTATTGGCCTATGACGGTGGTTATTCTGCTTATGTTTTATCTAAGGCAGAACGTTCTCGCCAACTAACAGTTGAAGATGGCAAACGAAACATGTTGATCCGCAAAGAACTTGCCTGGCTCAGGCGGGGTGCCCCTGCACGAACTGCAAAACCTAAATTTAGAATCGATGCGGCAAATACTTTAATTGCAAATGAACCACCTCCAAGAAATGAGACCGAACTTCTAAATTTCGCTGCTAATAGATTAGGAAACACAGTCTTTGAAATTCACCAAGCAACAATTAGCGCCGGTGAAAAAATGATTTTAGAGGACTTGTATTGGAACGTCGGCCCAGGCGATCGAATCGGTATCGTTGGCGTAAATGGTGCGGGTAAAACTACGTTGTTTAGGGCTTTGCTTGGTCAGATAGCAGCATCAGCCGGAAAAATAACCACTGGCGTAACAGTTAAAGCCGCATTTCTTTCGCAACATCTAGAAGAGCTAGAACCAACTTGGCGAGTTTTAGAAGCGGTAGAAAAGGTTGCTAACCAAGTTCAACTTGGAAACGGAAAAGAGTTATCAGCCAGCCAGCTCTGTGAAAAATTAGGATTTAATGCTGATTCGCAATGGACTCCAGTTGGAGACTTATCTGGTGGCGAGCGACGAAGACTTCAACTAACACGGTTACTGATGGATAGCCCGAATGTTTTATTGCTAGATGAACCGACAAATGATTTCGATGTTGAGACGTTAACTGCCTTAGAAGATTTGCTTGATTCCTTTGGTGGCACTCTCTTGGTAATTTCGCACGATAGATATTTCCTGGAGCGGGTATGTGACCGCTTTGTTGGTCTACTTGGGGATTCAAAGTTACGTGATTTACCTGGTGGCATTGATGAATACTTGAAACTGCGAGTTAGCTCTATTGAAAATAGCGGAACAAGCACGTCAAAAGTTAAGACATCCAATATCGTAGAGATTAAAGAAGCAAAGAAAGAGATTGCTAAATACGAACGCCAACTCGAAAAACTCAGCGTTCAAATTCTGGAGCTAGAGGGAGCGCAAGAAGATTTAGCTTTCGATCATGAAAAGTTAAGCGCAAACATGGAAGAATTAAATGTGTTAAATCTAAAGAAAACGGAAATCGAAGAAACTTGGTTGAAGGCACACGCTGAATTAGAAGGGCTAGAAAATTAAGAGTTCACATTCGCAAGTTGCCAGGCTTGAAGCCTTAGCTGCAATCTCTGGCGTAATGATTGCGCTGCAATCACGGGCAAATGGTGAGCTCTCACATTTATTAGGAAATAGCACCGAGGCCGCACTTGTTTCATTTGGGTCAGGTTTAATTGTTATTTCGCTGATTGCACCATTTAACAAATCAATAAAAGAAGGAATCAGAAATCTTCGGATAGCGGTTGCTGCAAAACAGATTCCTCGTTGGCGGCTATTTGCC
>CAWURN010000030.1:0-2851 GCA_963924835.1 Candidatus Nanopelagicaceae bacterium
CCGCACTTGCACTTCCGGGGCTTTCAAGTTTCGTTAGTGAGTTCTTAGTTCTAGTTGGTTCTTATGCAAAGTATCCAGTTGCTGCAATTCTTGGAACGCTTGGAATTATTCTTGCCGCACTTTATGTTCTGCTCGCTGTTCAACGCGCTCTACATGGCGAAACTCCGGCGACAAGCACAGGAATTTCAGATCTAAATCTTCGAGAGAAGATCGCTATCGCGCCAGTGATTGCAGTTCTAGTTCTACTTGGTTTCTATCCAAAACCAGCGCTAGAAGTTATTAATCCAACTACAAAGACTGTAATGATAAATGCCGGAGTAAGCGATCCAGTAGCAAAGGTGGCGAAGTAAATGTTAACTGCGCCTAAATTAGATTACGCACTTCTAGCACCTATCTTGATTATTCTCGGTGCTGCCTTAATCGGTGTTCTTATAGAAGCCTTCGCTAAGCAAGCTTGGCGGGCCCGTCTTCAATTAGTAGTGGCACTTGGTGCAATTGTTATTTCATTCGAGCAACTCTTCCGTGTCAGAAATCAAGGCTCATCTATCGCTGCAGTTACATCTGTATCGATTGACGGTACTGGAATCTTTTTACAAGGCGCGATATTAATCTTTGCATTTCTAGGGATTTTAATCATTGCAGATCACGATAACTTTGCCGCACAAGCATCCGCCCTTCCTGGTTCGCCAGAAGAAGCAGCTGCTATTCAAGCCGGAAAACAACAGACCGAAGTCTTTCCACTAACCCTCTTTGCGGTTGCCGGAATGATGCTCTTTCCAGTCGCAACAGATTTCATAACTCTCTTCGTAGCGCTAGAAGTATTGTCGCTCCCGTTATATCTAATGGCCGGGCTTTCTCGCCGCCGCAGATTACTTTCGCAAGAAGCAGCACTTAAATACTTCTTACTCGGTGCATATTCATCAGCATTCTTTCTATTTGGCGCCGCTCTTCTCTATGGTTATTCCGGAACGCTCTCGCTCAATGGCTTAACAGATGCAATCCGTGGTTCTGGTGGAAATGATGTTTTCCTACTTCTTGGAATCGCTTTTCTTTCAGTCGGTTTATTATTTAAAGTTGGCGCGGTTCCATTCCACTCTTGGACACCTGACGTTTATCAAGGTGCACCAACCCCAATAACTGGTTTTATGGCAGCAGCGACAAAGGCTGCGGCATTCGGAGCAACTCTTCGTATTTTTTATCTCGGGTTAGATTCCGCACAAACAAGTTGGAAACCAATTATCGCAGTGATAGCAGTACTTACGATGATTGTTGGATCAATTGCGGCAATCTCGCAACGAGATATGAAGCGCATGTTGGCCTTCTCTTCAATTGCACATGCTGGCTTTATTCTTACCGCCGTTGTTTCGCTAAATCAGAACGCACTTAGTGCAACGCTCTTTTATCTCGTTGCGTATGGTGTTGCCACAATAGGTGCCTTTGGAGTTATTACCCTAGTTCGAGATTCTGCTGGCGAAGTCAGTGATGTTAATCGTTGGGTCGGCCTTGGAAAGAAATCTCCATTAGTCGCAGCAGTATTTTCATTATTCCTACTCAGCTTTGCTGGTATTCCATTAACAAGTGGCTTTGTTGGTAAATTCTCAATCTTTTCAGCGGCATATGAATCCGGAAATATCTATTTAGTTGTTGCTGGTGTGCTTTCAAGTGCAATCGCAGTCTTCTTCTACCTACGAGTCATCTTGATGCTCTTCTTTGCAGATTCAACTAATGACTCAGTTTTGGTTGTAATTCCATCAATTCTTACAAGAATTTCCATTTCAATATGTGCCCTAATAACAATAGTTCTGGGAATAGCCCCATCACTTCTGTTTGATATCGCGCAGGACTTCGCTTACTTCTTACGATAATGGGACAAATCGGAATTCCGGATATTGATCCGGTACTTGAGAAAGAACTAATAGCTTCGATGACTGAAGTCGAAGTACTTCTGCGTGGGTCGATTGAAGGTAAATATCCATTAGTTATCGAGACCTCTAGACACTTAGTTGATGCTGGAGGCAAGCGACTTCGCCCACTCTTGACACTTATTGCATCGCAATTTGGCGATCCTAAGGCTAAGGGAATAATTGAAGCCGCAGTTGTTTGCGAGTTAACACATCTAGGAACTCTTTATCATGATGATGTTATGGATGAAGCGCCACTTCGCAGAGGTGTTGAAAGTGCAAATAATCGCTGGAACAACACAGTCGCAATCCTTACCGGAGATTATTTATTTGCTAAGACTTCTCAACTATTGGCAGATCTAGGGCCAGAAGCAGTTCGGTTACAAGCATTCACCTTTGAAAGATTAGTAATTGGCCAGATAACCGAGACTCAAGGTTCCAGTGAAGGCAAGACGCAGTTAGAACATTATTTAAATGTTGTTGCAGATAAGACGGCATCACTCATATCGGCAAGTGCCAGATACGGCGCAATGATTTCTGGGGCAGATGTAAAAATTATGGATGCACTTACGAAATTTGGCGAAGAAATTGGAACTGTATTTCAACTTGCAGATGACATCATCGACATTGCAAGCGATTCAAAGGAGTCTGGAAAGACACCAGGAACAGATCTTCGCGAGGGAGTTCCGACACTTGTGACGCTGTTTATTCTTGAATCAAGCGACCCAGCAGATGCCGAACTAAAGAAAATATTGTCTGCTCCGATAACTGATGAAGCGATTGTCGCACAAACTATTTTGAAACTACGAAACCACAGCGCATTAATTAAATCACGTGAATTGGTTGCGAGTTACGGAAGATCAGCCCAGAAACATTTAGAAATACTTCCAGAAGGTTCAGCAAAAGCGGCTTTAGTCGGGCTGAGCCAAGCGGTTATCTCGCGTACTTCC
>CAWURN010000031.1:0-2517 GCA_963924835.1 Candidatus Nanopelagicaceae bacterium
TAAAACTCCTGGATGAATTGGCGTTGGCGCAGTTCGTGATGCCATACCAAAAGTAATTAAGCGACCAAAGGGAGCTAATACTTCAAGGCTAACATCAAGAGTTTTACCGCCAACCATTTCAAGAACTAAGTTAACTGGCTTTCCGCCATTAGCTTCAAGAATCGCATCTTTAAGTTTGTCTTGATCTGCATCGATGGCCACATCTGCGCCAAGAGACTTAGCTAGAGCTCGCTTGCTTTCAGACGATGCAACTGCAATTACCTTTGCTCCCCACATCTTTGCTAATTGAATGGCAATAGTTCCAACACCGCCAGCTGCTGCATGGATAACTACACTTTCACCTTTTTTTATATGGCCAACAGTTTTCAAGATATGCCAAGCGGTGCTTCCTTGCACCAACATACAAAGCGCTTGTTCGTCAGTTACTCCATCCGGAATCTCAATCATTGCAGCTGAATGCGCAAGCGCTTTCTGCGCATATCCCCCGCTATCAACGGGTGCAAGTACACGGCGCCCGTTAGCAATGCCAACCACTTCAATACCTGGAACTAAAGGAAGCTTTTGTGGCGATAGATAAGAGTTTTCAGTCTGATGAGTATCGGCATAGTTAATACCGATTGATGTAACTTCAATTAACTCTTGACCAGGGCCAGGAACTGGCTGCGCTAGATCAACTAAGTGCATGGAATCTGGACCGCCGAAAGCGGTGATTTGAATTGCCTTCATCTTTATCCTTTTGTTGCGCCTAGTGTTAAGCCTGAAACAAACTGCTTACGCAATACAAGGAAGAGAATGATTGTTGGCGCTGCAACAATGCTGGCGCCTGCTGCCAGCAAATTAAAGTCTGTCACATACTGTCCCTGCAGTTCGCGCAGAGCAGAAGTGACTGGACGCTTGGAGTCCTCGGACATCAAAATCAAAGCCCAGAAGAAGTCGTTGTAAATCCAGCAACTCATTAACACACCAAGGGCTGCTAAAGGTGGACGCAGTAATGGCAACATAACGTTCCAATAATGCCTAAATACTGAACAGCCATCGAGAATCGCTGACTCTGAAATTTCCTTTGGAACAGTCTTCATGTATGAAGAGAGAACGAAGGTAGCAAAACCAACTTGGAATGCAACGTGGATAAGAATGATGCCAAAATAGTTGTTATATAACAATGATCGGTTTCCGAAAAGATCACCAATCTTGATGTATAGCCAGAACACAGGAATATAAGTTGCAATAGTTGGCAACATATTACCTGCGGTAAAGAACAGTAGAAGAGTGAGATTAAATCTAAATGAGTAGCGTGATACTACGAAGGCTATGAGTGAGCCCAAGAACAAGATCAAAATAACACTAGGCACCATCACATAAAGAGTATTCAAGAAGTATTTCGTTAAACCCATTACTCGAAAAGCTTGAAAATAGTTATCTAGGTTTAAATTACGTGGCCAAGAAAATACGCCGTAGGAAATAATGTCGTTATATGGACGAAGTGAGGTCCACAACGTCCAAAGGATTGGAAAAATCCAAACAAAAGCAAAAAAGCCAATGATGGCAGAGATGAAGTTGTCTTTAACCTTTTGCTTATTCTTATACTCTTTATTTTGGACGATCGTTGTACTCACTGGAGGTCCTCCTTAAAGACATTGCGCAGGTAAACCAGGATTGGCACAACGCAGAGCACCAGGGCTATAACCGAATAAGCCGCACCCTTCATTGAAATACCTTGTCCGGCAAAGTTCTGGAAGGCCAAAATATTGAGCAGTGGCCAGGCCGTAGAGGTGCCATAAATAATGTAAACAAGGTCAAAAGCACGCAGAGAATCGATAATTGTTATCACCAAAATGATGACATTGACCGGGCGCATCGTAGGGAAAATTATCTTCCTAAAGGTCTGCCACTCTGTCGCGCCATCGATTGCAGATGCTTCGCGAAGGGATGAATCAAAGGCCTTTAAGCCAGCTAAATAAAGCAACATGATGTAACCGATATGGCGCCACGAGGCCAAAGCCATGATCACATAGCTATTGATGTCGTAGTTACCCCAGATAGAAATAGCGTTTCCAATATCTCTACCCATTATCCCTTGCACAAAGCCACCAGGCTGGAGCATAAAGTTCCAGATAATTCCGATAATAGCTAAGGAAAGAACTACAGGGATATAGAAAATAGTTTCATAAATTTGGTGACCCTTAATTTTGCGATCAAATTGATAAGCCAACAAAATACCAAGGGGTGTTGCAATAAATGTAAACCAAAGTAACCAGACGACGTTGTTTTTTAGCGCATCATAGAAAACTGGTGAACCGAAAAATATGGTTTTGTAGTTTGCAAAACCGGCCCATTTAATGTCGCTGACATTAATGCCGTTCCAGTAAGTAAAAGAAAGAGCGACTGTGATGAGTGTGGGTGCCCATAAAAAAATTATCTGCAACAGAGTTGGAATACCTACGAATGTACTGAGCGTAAACCGATCATTGCGGGAAAGGGAACGGCGGCTGCGAACATTTCTGTCCACAGCCGCCG
>CAWURN010000032.1:0-31199 GCA_963924835.1 Candidatus Nanopelagicaceae bacterium
GTTCCAACCCATGTGCGGCAAAATCGGCGCAGATATTTCACTTATGTTTCCTGGCAATATACCCAGGCCGGTTTTTTGAATTTTCTCCGAACTAGAATCAAAAAATATTTGCATGCCGACACAGATTCCAAAAATTGGACGGGCTAATGCAACTCGCTCGGCAATAATCTCTGCCCCACCAACGCTTAGCAATTGATCCATACAGGCGGCGAATGCTCCAACTCCAGGAACCACAAGCGCTCTTGCATCACGGCAAACTTTTGGATCTTGAGTTACAACAACTTTTTCGGCAGCAATTTGGAAAGCGCGCTCGGCAGAACGTAGATTGCCAGAACCATAATCAAGAATTGCGATCAAAGAACGCCCTTGGTTGATGGAATTCCAGTAACACGATTGTCTATTGCGCAGGCATCGCGCAAAGCGCGGGCAACTGCTTTAAATTGTGCTTCAAAAACGTGGTGCGCATTTCTGCCTTCAAGAACACGAACATGAAGTGCGATGCGAGCTTCAGCTACAATCGATTCCCAAATATGGCGACCTAAAGTTGTATCGAAGGTTCCAATAAGTTCAACTATCTCTGGTTGACGGTGAACTAAATAAGGTCGACCAGAAAGATCAACTGCTGCTTGAACTAATACTTCATCAAGTGGAACCATCGCATCACCAAAGCGGCGAATTCCTGCTTTGTCGCCCAAGGCTTCGCGTAAGGCTTGGCCAAACGCAAGTGATGTGTCCTCAACCGTATGGTGGGAATCGACATCGACATCGCCCTTAGTTTTTACAGTTAAATCAAAGCCAGCGTGCTTTCCTAATTGTGAGAGCATGTGATCGAAGAATGGGACGCCGGTATCAATATCAATTGCACCAGTTCCATCTAAGTTGATTTTCACATCAACGCTAGATTCTTTCGTTGCGCGAACTACGTGTGCGGTTCTCATATCTCTCCTCTTTGGCGTTCTCTTCTGATTAACCTAAAGCAAATTACCTAGAATAATGAGCAATTATGACCTATGAGATGCGATTGCCGCTAAAAATTGTTGGTTCTCGCTCGGCAATCCAACAGTTACTCGCAAATACCCAGCAAGTCCGACATCTCGAACTAAAACTCCATCACTAACTAGCGCTTTCCAGACTGATTTTGAATCGCCAGCGAAGCCGCGAAAGAGCAAGAAGTTTGCGCTACTTGGAGAGACTTCGAAACCCAATTTGGTGAGTTCATTCGTAATCCGATTGCGCTCGGCAATTAGGGCATGAACTTCAGCGAGCAACAACTTTGAATTATTTAGTGCCACCAATGCAAGGGCTTGAGTTGTAGAGCTCAAATGGTAAGGCAATCTAGTTACGAGCATTGCATTAACAACTGCTTCATCACAGACTGCATAACCGACTCGAGCACCAGCGAAAGCAAATGCTTTACTCATGGTTCGGACAACAACAACATTTGGGAATTTTGAAATTAAATTAACTGACGATTTCTCTTCTGAAAATTCGGCGTAAGCCTCATCTATTATAAGTAAGCCACTTATTTGACTTGTTGCAACTGCCAGTTTCTCTAAATCTTCAAATGAGGTCGCTGTTCCTGTCGGATTATTTGGTGTCGTAATAAAGGTAATACTGGGTTTCTTATCGGAAATTATTTGAATGGCCTTATCAACATCTAATTGGAAATTTTCATCGCGATCATTAGAAATCCATGAAGTTCCAGTGGCTTTAGCAATCAACGGGTGAACAGAATAGGAAGGTATGAAGCCCAATGCTCCCCTACCACCGCAGGCAAGCATAAGAGTCTGCAAAATTTCGTTACTGCCATTTGCTGCCCAAATATTGGAAACCGTAAATTTGTTTGTTGTAGTTTCATTTATATATGAGGCTATTGCGGAACGCAGTGCATTTGCATCACGATCTGGGTAACGATTTAAATTTTGTAATACCTTGGGCAGGGCCGCAAGCATTTCGCTGACAACCGCATCGGGTAATTGGTAAGGATTTTCATTTGTGTTTAAGGCAGTAACATCAGTTATTTGCGGCGCACCGTATGGCTTCAAATCTGCAAGCGCGCTGCGAATAGGTAACCAATTTGGCCAGCTCTCATTACCTTGATTGGACACTTACTTCTCTCCTTCAAATCGTGCACTCATCGCTTCACCATGCGCAGGTAGATCCTCGGAATTTGCAAGAGTTATTACATTTGCAGCAATTTCAGTAAATGCGCTCTCGTTATATTCAATGAAACTCACACCTTTTAGAAATGTTTGAACCGATAAGCCACTTGAATGACAGGCGCAACCGCCAGTAGGTAATACGTGATTTGAGCCCGCTGAATAATCTCCCAAAGAGACTGGTGTGAATCTTCCGATGAAAACCGCACCAGCATTTCTAATTTTCTGCGCATCGGCTTTGGAATTCTTGGTTTGAATTTCCAAGTGTTCTGCTGCATAGGCATTTACAACATCTAAACCTTGCGCAATCGAATCAACCAAAACTATCGCTGACTGTACGCCCGAGAGTGCAGTACGAATTCGCTCTTCGTGCTTTGTTTTTGAAACTCTGACTCCTAGTTCTAACTTCACCGCATCGGCTAGCGAAACTGAATCTGTTACCAACACCGCAGCCGCAATAACATCATGTTCCGCCTGACTAATTAAATCTGCAGCAACTTCACCAGCAATCGCACTTTCATCGGCCAAGACTGCAACTTCAGTAGGCCCTGCTTCCGAATCAATCCCAACAATTCCACGTAATGCGCGCTTTGCTGCTGCAACGTAAATGTTTCCAGGTCCGGTTACAACATCTACATTTTCGCAAACACCTGCAACCCCATAGGCAAACATTGCAATCGCCTGAGCTCCGCCAATTGCATATACCTCATCTACCCCAAGCAACGCACAGGCTGCGAGAATTGTTTGATTAGGTAGGCCACCATTTTCAACTTGCGGTGGTGATGCAACCGCAATGCTTTTAACTTTTGCGATTTGTGCTGGTACAACATTCATAATTACCGAACTCGGATAAACCGCTCGCCCACCAGGAACATAAAGTCCAACGCGATCAACCGGTATTTGCCTGTGCGTGACTTCACCACCAGAAACAACTTGGGTGAAAATTTCGCTTCGAAGTTGGTCAGTGTGCGCTTTTGTGATTCGACGTATCGCTTCTTCAAGAGCGCTCCTAATTTGAGGATCAAGTTTCTCAAGCGCGCTCGTTATTTCGGCTAACGGGACACGAATAGATTTTGGTCTTACGCCATCAAATTTTTCACAGAGATTGATCAGATCAATTTCGGTTGCACTTTTAACGGTCTCTAAAATCGGGGCAATGCTTGAAAGCGCAGTATCAATATCTAACTTAGCGCGAGGAAGCTCGCTGCGATATTGGGCTTTCGATAGCGAACGCCCACGAAAATCTACGGTTCTTATGGCAGTGGGATTCACGCCGTAATTCTAATCTAAACCAGACAGTCGGGGCCGAGAATTGCTTTCAAGTCAGCGCTCAAACTTGGTGATGCAGTTACGCGTAAGTCATCGCCGATTTTCATCACGAGACTCTTTCGACCATCATCCAATTTCAAGTGAACTTCGCGCTTACCTGGATGTGAGCGAAGAATCTCCTTAATACGATCGACAACTGGTGGTGTGCATCTCATGGTGTCCATTGAAATTATTAACGGACCAGTTGGGGCGAGCGAAATATCTGGCATGGACATATCCAGAGCCATAACTTTTACTTGCTCTTCGCGTTTATCTACCCGACCGCGAATCACAACGATTCGATCTTCCATTAAATTCATTGAATGTTGAGTGTAAGAATTCGCAAAGAACATCACATCAACAGCGCCTTCCAAATCTTCAATCGTCACAATTGCCCATGAGTCACCGCGTCTAGAAACCTTGCGTTGAATTTGTGTGATCAATCCGCCGATAGTGACAATTTGTTCGTGGCCAATCGATTCATCGTTTATCTGGCTTATCGGCATATCAGTGGAGGAACGAAGCAAATGTTCTACGCCAAGGAGTGGATGATCCGATACATATAAACCGAGCATCTCTCGTTCATAACTCAGAAGAAGCGCCTTATCCCACTCTTGATTTGGAATTTCAATTTCAACGTTAGTTATTGTGGAAGCCCCAGAACTCATGCCACTTCCGAATAGATCAAATTGTCCGATTGATTCTGCGCGCTTGGCTTCCATAACAGAGTCGATTGCCTCTAAATAGATAAGTGTCAAACCCTTGCGCGGATGATTGAGTGAATCAAAAGCGCCACCCTTAATCAAAGATTCAATCGTCTTCTTGTTGCAGACATTGGCATCTACTTTTGCCAAGAAATCTCCGAATGATTCGTAACGCCCGGCAACTAATCGATTGGCAACAATAGAGGCAACAACGTTCTCGCCAACATTTCGTATTGCTGTCAATCCGAAACGGATGTCGTTGCCAAGTGGTGTGTAATCTGATTGAGATTCGTTTACATCTGGTGGCAAGACCTTTATTCCCATACGACGACATTCGTTCAAGTAGAGCGCACTCTTATCTTTATCATCGCGAACACTTGTTAATAGAGCAGCCATATATTCAGTTGGATAATTCGCTTTTAGATAGCCCGTCCAGTATGAAACCATGCCGTAACCAGCGCTATGTGCCCGATTAAATGCATAGTCCGAGAACGGAATAAGTGTTTCCCATAATTTGTCGATAGCAGATTTCGAGAATCCATTATCGGTCATTCCTTTTTCAAAGTTAACATATTCCTTGTCCAGAATATCTTTATTCTTCTTACCCATTGCTTTACGTAATAAATCTGCGCGACCAAGACTAAAACCAGCAACTTTCTGCGCAATTGCCATTACTTGTTCTTGATAAACAATTAGCCCGTAGGTATCCCCCAATATTTCAGAGAGCGACTCAGTTAGTTCAGGATGAATAGGAACAACTTCCTGTCGTTTATTTTTCCGATCAGCATAATCATTGTGCGCATTAACGCCCATCGGACCTGGCCGATAAAGTGCGATCACAGCGGAGATGTCTTCGAAAGAATCTGGATTCATTTGACGGAGCAATGCTCGCATTGGTCCACCGTCTAGTTGAAACACGCCAAGGGTTTCACCGCGACTAAGCAATTGATAAGTCTTCACATCATCAAGAGTTAACGTCCCCAAATCTAAATCAATTCCCTTATTAGCCTTGATATTTAATAAGCAATCATCTAAGACTGAAAGATTTCGTAGACCAAGAAAGTCCATCTTCAATAAGCCAATAGATTCGCAGGCACCCATATCGAACTGCGTAATAATTGCGCCATCAGCTTCGCGTCGATGAATTGGAATTATGTCTAGCAGCGGCTCTTTACTAAGAATTACTCCTGCAGCATGAACGCCCCATTGCCGCTTTAAACCTTCTAGCCCTCGAGCAGTATCCACTATTCGTTTTGAGTCTGGATCTAATTCATAGAGCGATCTAAATTCGCCCGCTTCACCATAACGTTCATTAGTTGAATCAAAGACTCCAGCAAGTGAAATATCTTTACCCATTACAGATGGTGGCAGCGCTTTAGTTAATTTGTCACCGATTGCATATGGATAACCTAGTACTCGAGTTGAATCTTTGAGAGCCTGCTTAGATTTAATTGTGCCATAGGTAATAATTTGCGCGACACGGTCTTCACCATATTTCTGCGTGGCATATGCAATCATTTCCGAGCGCCGACGTTCATCAAAATCTAGATCGATATCTGGCATCGAGATACGTTCTGGGTTTAGAAAGCGCTCAAACAACAGACCATGTTTTATTGGGTCAAGCGCAGTAATGCCAAGCGCGTATGAAACTAGCGAGCCAGCTGCAGAACCACGGCCTGGTCCAACGCGAATTCCTACACTTCTTGCATGTGAACATAAATCAGATACAACAAGAAAATATCCCGGGAATCCCATTTTGATCATAACTTCTAATTCATAATCCAGACGTTCTTGATACTTGGGTTCTACTTTGCCTTCAAGTTTTTCCAATAACCCAATATTTGATTCTTTACGTAGCCATGAATCTTCAGTTTCACCCTTTGGAACTGAGTATTGAGGTAATAAATTTTCGTTCTCGCGCATAGTTATGTTGCAACGTTCTGCAATTAGTAACGTGTTATCGCAGGCCTCTGGGATGTCGGAGAATAATTTACGCATTTCTTGCGCACTCTTTAAATAAAACTCATTGTTCTCAAATTTAAATCTCTTTGGATCGGCAAGTGTCGAACCTGATTGGACACAGAGAAGTGCTTCGTGAGAAGCAGCATCCTCGTGATGCGTATAGTGCAGATCGTTTGTAGCCAATAGTGGTAATCCAAGTTCTTTGCCAAGCTTCAATAAATCGGCTTTGACTCTGGTTTCAATATCAATTCCATGATCCATGATTTCTAGATAGAAATTCTCGGCTCCAAAAATATCCCGAAGTTCACTTGCTGCCTGCTTGGCCTCTTTGTAAGCACCCATGCGCAGACGAGTTTGGATTTCTCCGCCAGGGCAACCGGTTGTAGCGATGAGACCTCTTCCATATTTAGAAAGTAGGTCTCGATCCATTCGCGGCTTGTAGTAATAGCCTTCGAGTGAAGCGAGGGAAGAAAGTTTAAATAGATTAGAAAGACCTTCATTATTTTCTGCAAGTAGCGTCATATGCGTATAAGCACCACCACCAGAAACATCATCTTCGCCACCATCAGCCCACTTAACTCGTCGCTTATCAAATCTAGATTCTGGTGCAACATATGCTTCGATTCCGATGATTGGCTTAACTCCGGCCGCTATCGCTTTCTTATTAAATTCGTAGGCACCAAAAACATTGCCGTGATCAGTAATAGCTATTGCCGGCATTCCTTGATTAGCGACTTCTTTGACTAATTCATCAACGCGCGCAGCGCCATCGAGCATCGAGTACTCGGTGTGAACGTGTAAGTGGACGAAGCCGGAATCTGCGGACATTTAGGTGAGATTACTACTGAGCTTCTGGGAGTTGGCCCTTGGCCAAGATTTCTAGGCAGCGTGTCAGGTCTTGCGGATACTCCGAGAAGAAAGCAATCTCCGAACCTGATGCGGGGTGGATAAATTTTAATTCTCTAGCATGCAACCAAGGTCGAGTTATTTCTAGCCGTGATGCAATTGTGTGGTCGGCGCCATATGTCATATCCCCTACTAGCGGATGTCGCAGAGCCGAAAAATGCACGCGGATTTGGTGAGTA
The DNA here is from genome assembly GCA_963924835.1 of Candidatus Nanopelagicaceae bacterium. Taxonomy (GTDB): domain Bacteria; phylum Actinomycetota; class Actinomycetes; order Nanopelagicales; family Nanopelagicaceae; genus AAA044-D11. The sequence goes on from CAWURN010000032.1 coordinate 7,219, forward strand.
CGTCCAGTTTCTAATTCAATTTCTAAAAGTGATACTGCTGGGAAAAATTCAAGTGCCTTGTAGTGCGTAATGCTTGGCTTTCCATCTGCTACAACAGCGAAGCGATAATCTTCGCGTGGATGGCGATCGATTGGTGCATCAATAGTTCCTTCAGTTGGATCCATATGCCCTTGAACTAAAGCGTGATAAACCTTAGTAACTGTACGATCGCGAAACTGTTGCTTCAAATTGCTATATGAATTCTCATTCTTTGCAATAACCATTAATCCAGTAGTGCCAACATCTAATCGGTGCACAACACCTTGGCGTTCGGCTGCTCCGCTTGTTGAAACTTGATAACCAGCAGCGATAACACCACCAATCACGGTTGGGCCGCGCCAACCAGGACTTGGATGCGCTGCCACGCCAGCAGGCTTATCAATAACAATTACATCTGAATCGTCGTAAACAACTTTGAAATCTTCAATGGGTGTTGCGGTCAACTTCGCCTCACCTGCAATCGCGGGCATCGTAATTTCTAAGTAATCATCAGTGTTAACGCGATCCGATTTTGTAAGTGATTTACCTTTGCGACTAACTTCATTATTCTCAATTAAAGTGACTATGGTTGATCGTGATAGTCCAAGCAATCTAGAGAGTGCGGCATCTACTCGTTCTTGATGTAGGCCTTCAGGTATTGAAACAAATCTGACTTCTCGCTCTGCTTTGTCCTGACTCATTTTGTGACCAATCTTGGGGGAACTTTTTTCCAGATTAAGTTAACAATTAACAAAACCCCTACTACAACAGCGCTGTCAGCGATATTAAATGTAGGCCACGATAAAACAGAAATCCAATCAACAACCGCCCCTTGCAATCCAAAAGGTTCACGAAATATGCGATCTGATAAATTTCCAAAGATTCCACCTAAGACTAAGCCAAGTCCAAGCGCCCAAATCTTCGAATCTACCCGCGAGGCAAAATAAAGAATCCCTGCAGCAGCCGACATCGAAAATACTGAAAGAAAAATAGTTGCATTTGTAGCGATACTAAATGCCGCCCCAGTGTTAAAAACTAATTGGAGCTTAAAAACATTGCCTAAGATTTCAAAAGGTCCTTCGATTAAATATTTCACTGCGGCATATTTAGTTAAGTAATCTGCTAGAAATACCAAGAAAGCCGTCACTGCCAACTTTCGTCTAACAACTACATTCAGCGTCGTTCCTCTTTTTGCTTACATGACATGCAGAGTGTTGCGCGTGGAAATACCTGAAGGCGAGCTTTGCCAATAGAATTTTCGCATTCTTCACATCGGCCATAACTTTTATTATCAATACGCTCTAGCGCTCTTTCTGTTTGAATAACCATATCCCGGGCGTTGTAGACAAGAGACATTTCGTGTTCACGTTCGAAGGTTTTAGTTCCAGCATCCGCTTGATCATCGCCAGCGCCCATACCTTCAGCATTAATAAGATCTTCCATACCACTTTCTACATCAGCAAGTTCAGCACGTAAACGAACTAAATCCTTTGACAGTTCACTGCGCATCGCTTTCATTTCTGTCGCAGTCCAATTTTCAATACCATCAGCAATGATAAGAGGTGCAGGCGCTCCTTTAATCGGCTTAAGTCCGGTCCCTTTTTTAATTGATTTGTTTGGACGAGGTGGTGGAAGCATCGTCAATCGACGCTCTTCAACCAATACCTCGGTCACTGCAACTTCATTGGGAGTAACGGTGATAGTCGTTGAATCTCCCTTTGTCGTACTTTGAAGCTTCGCAGGGAACGGCTTACCAACTACCTTTTTCGCACTCTTAGCCAATGATGGCTTAACAATATTTGGAGAACGTTTAGCCGGAGCAGCTTTTTTAGCTGGGGCTTTTTTAGCTATTTTTTTGGGTGGCGCCTTCTTGACAATTGTTTTTGCAGGTTTCTTCGCTGCCTTCTTTGTTACCTTTTTGGCTGCAATTTTCTTTGCCACGGATCCACCAGTCTGTTGAAAATCTATAGTTTTGCGCGATTTTGACACGCAAGGCGGACAGATTAGAACCTTAAGTGCATAAACACCAACTTCGCCGCGCTAGAATTTCCCTCGACTCAGAACAAGGCGCGGATGAGGCCATCACCTCGGAGCCTGCCAGAAGAGCCAACTGCTTACTTCAAGGGATATTAAGCAGATGGGGTAGAACTAGCGCTGAGATGTTTAGCAAAAAGTGGTGTGAAATATTTTCACACAAGGCGGGTGGTACCGCGGTGGATTTCTCACCGTCCCTCCAAATTATTCAGAGAGCAGAAGTTTTCTGGACTTAATTTGAGAGGCGTTAATTAAATGTCAACGATTAAATCACTAGCACCGCAGATTGATCTGCCTGCCGTTGAACATCAGATTCTCTCGTTCTGGGAAACTCAAGAAATTTTTAAGAAAACCATTAGCGCACGCGACGGCCAACCAAACTGGACATTTTATGAAGGTCCACCAACTGCAAATGGAAAACCAGGAACTCATCACATCGAAGCTCGGGTATTTAAGGATTTATTTCCACGCTATCAAACAATGAAGGGCAAACAAGTAATCCGTAAAGCCGGATGGGATTGTCACGGACTTCCAGTTGAAATTGCAGTCGAGAAACAACTTGGTTTTAGTGGCAAAGGTGATATCGAAAAATACGGAATCGCTAAATTTAACGACCAGTGTCGAAACTCTGTGCAGGAACATGTTGGTGAATTCACTGCAATGACTCGTCGCATGGGTTTCTGGGTTGATTTCGATGAAGCCTATTGGACGATGTCCAGCGAATATGTCGAAAGTGTTTGGTGGTCGCTGCAGCAAATTTGGAAGAAGGGGTTATTGGTTCAGGATTATCGAGTTGCACCATACTGCCCACGATGTGGCACCGGGCTCTCTGATCACGAACTTTCTCAAGGCTATGAAACTATTAAGGATCAATCTGTATACGTAAAGTTCCAAGCTACCTCTGGCAAGTTAGCTGAGCTAAATGCGAGTCTTTTGGTTTGGACAACTACTCCATGGACCCTAGTTTCCAATACCGCAGTTGCGGTAAACCCAAAGATTGAATATCAAGTTATTGAAGTCAACAACGAAGAAAAGACTGAAAGATTAGTTGTTGCAACAAACCTTGCTGCCGTTCTTGGTGAAGAACGTAAAGTACTTGCCACATTTACTGGTGCCGAGCTAGAACACACAAAATATCTCGCGCCTTTTGATTTCATTGAAATTCCAGATGCTCACTACATAGTTCTAGCCGATTATGTGACAGTTGAAGATGGAACCGGTCTGGTTCACCAATCCCCTGCCTTTGGTGCAGATGACTTTGCAGTTTGTAGAAAATATGGTCTGCCTATCGTGAATCCGATTACACCCGATGGACATTTCTTGCCGGAACTTAATTTAATTGGTGGCGTATTTTTCAAAGATGCAGATAAACCTCTAATCAAAGATCTCAAATCTCGAGGTTTATTGTTTAAGCAGCAACAATACGAACATTCATATCCTCATTGCTGGCGCTGCCACACCGCGCTTATGTATTACGCGCAACCGTCTTGGTATATCCGAACAACTGAGATTAAAGAAGCTCTACTTCGAGAGAATGCCAACACGGATTGGCACCCAGAAACAATTAAAACTGGACGCTATGGCGATTGGTTAAATAACAATATCGATTGGGCAATTTCAAGAAATCGATACTGGGGAACGCCACTTCCAATTTGGCGCTGTGAAAACAAGCATGAGATTTGTGTAGGTTCTCTCGCAGAATTAGGGAAGCTCTCTGGAACAGATCTTTCAAACACTGATCCACACCGACCTTTTGTCGATGACATAACAATTAAATGTGAGCAATGCAGCGAAACAATGTCGCGCACTCCTGAAGTAATTGACTGTTGGTTTGATTCTGGTGCGATGCCATTTGCGCAATGGGGCTATCCGCACAAAGAAGGTTCGGTTGAGAAATTTAAAGCTTCATATCCTGCTGACTTCATCGCCGAAGCGATTGATCAAACTAGAGGTTGGTTTTACACCCTTATGACTATCGGAACTTTGGTATTCGATAAAAGTTCATATGAAACTGTTTTATGCCTTGGGCATATCTTGGATAAAGACGGCCGCAAGATGAGTAAGCACTTAGGAAATGTATTGGAACCTATGTCGCTCATGGATCAACATGGCGCAGATGCAGTTCGCTGGTACATGTTGGCTGCTGGATCGCCATGGAGTGCTCGTCGAGTTGGACATGACGCCATAACTGAAGTTGTTCGCAAAACTTTATTAACTTATTGGAATACGGTCTCTTTTTTCACGTTATACGCCAAAGCTTCTGACTTTAAATTGACCGGACTTTCAAAAGACACTTCGACAATAGATCGATGGATCCTCTCCGAGTTGAATGACCTCATCGCAAAAGTAGATGAGGCCTATGCAAACTATGACTCGCAAATTGCCGGAAGTTTAATTGGTGAATTCATTGACGACCTATCCAATTGGTATGTCCGCAGATCACGCCGCAAATTCTGGGATGGCGATAGCGCAGTATTGAATACGCTCTATCACTGCTTGAAAGAGCTAACTAAAGTTATGGCTCCAATGGTTCCATTTATTACCGAACACGTATGGCAAGAGATGATTCGCAATTTAGAGCCTAGCGAAAGCGAATCAGTCCACCTAGCTAATTTTCCAGTTAGCAACACTTTAGCAATAGATGAAAAGTTGTCCGAGTCCGTTCGCTTATCTCGCAGATTAGTAGAACTCGGACGTGCTGCTCGAGCCGAATCAAAGATAAAGATTCGCCAACCTTTAGCGCGCGCACTTGTAGCAGCTAATGGCTGGGATGCAATGGACCAAGAAATCCGTTCACATATTTCAGATGAACTAAACGTGATAAGCCTTGATGAGATTGCTTCAGCAGGAGCCGATTTAGTGAGCATCTCAGTAAAGGCTAACTTCCGAACCATCGGTGCAAAATTTGGTGGCGAAGTTCAAGCTATTGCAAAGGCAATTGCGGCCAGTGATCACAGTGCTTTAGTAGCAACGATTAGAACTTCCGGAAGCACCGAAATTGCTCTGGATGGTGGAACAAAAGCCACAATCGATCTCGAGGATTTAGTTATAACTGAAACCCCTAAGACTGGCTGGTCGGTCTCTAGCCACAGCGGTGAAAGCGTTGCACTTGATTTAACACTTACTCCAGAGTTGATCGAATCTGGATTGGTTCGCGAAGTAATACGCGCTATTCAAGAAGAGCGAAAGCAATCTGGCTTTGAAATCAGCGACCGGATATCTGTGCGATGGGGTGCGAATCCACAAGTTACAACCGCAATCATAAAGAATCTTGAAATTATTGGTGAGGAAACACTTGCCACAAAATTCGAGAATGTATCTGGGAAAACAGATGATGCAAACGAACTAGGACTCTGGCTAGATCTTGTTAAGAATTCTTAAAGACTGGCAGCGACAGTTGAGAGAAGGCCTGAAAGAAGTTGAGCACCAAAGAAAATTACGATGAAGGATAGGTCTAGTGCCACTGGTCCCAAACGAAGTGGTGGCACGAATCGTCGAACAAAATTAACTACCGGATCAGTTATCGCAAAGATAAATTCTGCTAGAGCTAACACAATGCCTTTGGGGCGCCACGAGGGACGGAAGGTTCTGACGTAATCTAATATTAGACGGCCAACAAGAGCAAGAATAAAAATATTTAGAGCAGTATCCAGCAAACTAAATAAAAGACCCAATTAAATATCAGCTCTGGTTAAAGAAGCTTGCTTGGGCAGCTGCTGTTTTGTCTTCGTTGCTAACTTTCACATTTGGTGGCGTTAGCAGAAAAACTTTAGAAGTAACTCTTTCAATACTTCCGTAATGTCCAAAGACTAAACCTGAAGCAAAGTCAATCATTCGTTTGCGTTCTGATTCTTCCATATCACTCAAATTCATAATTACTGGTTGTCCTAAACGGTAATGCTCACCTATTCCACGAACATCGCTATACATACGTGGGTGCAGAGTAACTATGTGATCAACAATCACATTCGCATTTGCTACGGCAGAAGGAGTTGGCGCACTTTGTAAACGTGAATGTGCCTGAGCAACTGCAACCGGTGCAGAACGAAGTGGTCGACTGAAACGAGATTCTGTTTGCGCCACTACTGGAGTAGATAGACCGTTTTCTTCGTCATCTACAAGTCCAAGAAAGTTCGCTGCTTTTCTAAATGCATTAGCCATGGGATAAGCGTAATTTATGGACTAGCGAACTCCGAGTATTTGGCTACCTATGCGGATATGTGTCGCGCCTTGAGATATGGCAGCTTCAAAATCATTGCTCATTCCAGCCGAGATTTCCCAGGCATTTGGGTGGGTTTTTATTACCGTTTCGGAGAGCGCTTTTAAACGTTTGAATGCTTCTAGAGGTGGTTCTTCCAATGGGGCCACAGCCATTAAACCTCGAACTTTTAAATTCGCAAAGACTGTTACTTCAGCCAGGAAATCAAGAATTTGCTCTGGATTGACACCCCCGCGACCCGGCAAATTATCCAAAGAAACTTGGACAAAAATTTCTTTGGTTGGCACCAGCGAATTCAATTTCTTGGCGTGCGAAATATCGTCTATCGAATGTATTACACCAGCCCAGGTAGCGATTGATTTCAGTTTGTTGCTCTGAATTTGCCCTTGAAAATGCCAATTGCTATCCACTGGTAATTCTGAAAACTTCATCGATCCTTCTTGATCCCGATTTTCTCCAAAATCGCGGACTCCAAGTTCATACAAAATCTTTACATCAGTAACTGGGAAGGTTTTTGTAACGGCAATTAGCGTTATCTCTTCTGGGTCTCTTCCGGCACTCTCGGCAGCGCTAACTATTCGGGCGGTTATCGCTTGTAAATTCGCGGAAATTTCTGCGGCTCGACTACTCATAAAACAATTACACCAGCATTTCGTCCGGTAACTCCGTCGCGACGATAGGAGAAGAAATTTGAGTCGTGCGCCGTGCAGATTTCAAGGTCGGAAACTACGACGCCTTGTGCAGATAGTTGCGATCGTGCAGCTCGCTTCAAATCTAAGCAGTGTGTCTCTGGATTAGTCGCTAGTTCCGATTCGTGGGATACCGCATCTAGGTACATTGGAAGATCAACTTCATAGCATTTGCTGCAAATCGCAGGTCCAATAGTTGCTACTAAGTTACCGCCGCCTAGGGCCCGCATTCTAGAAATAGTCTCTGTAATAATTCCATTTAATAAGCCTTTGCGTCCGGCATGAATAGCGCCCACAATTTTTGTACCTCTAATCAAAATCGGTAGACAATCTGCGCATAGAACAGCCAACGGCAAACCTTCTTGGCGAGTGATTAGTGCATCGGCCGTAACTGGAGAAATAGAATTGGAATCAACTTCGATAACTACATTTCCGTGAACTTGATTCATAAATACTGGTGAAACTTGGCTGAGCAAATTCTTTAGAATTTTGCGATTGTTCTCGACTGCTAGCGCAATATCTCCAACATGGTCCCCCAGATTAAGCGAACCGTACACTCCTTGAGATACCCCACCATGGCGCGCAGAAAACAATATTTGCGCCATTACTGCTCCCCGATAATTTGCGAAGTTACTTCATAAAATCAGGGATATCAATATCGTCTTCGGATACCAAGTCTTCGAAAGTAATCCGCTTACGTTGACTATTGCCGGTGGATATTGAAACTGTTGGCACATCAAGTGCCACTGCTAATGGATCGTTTGATGCAATCGGGTCGGCATTTCCTGAAAGAGTTGCAGCGTTGATGCTAGGAACCGAAACTCGCTTTGGCACTCCGCCATCAAACCCTGCTGCGATTACCGTGACGCGCACTTCATCGCCTAGTGCATCGTCAATTACTGTTCCAAAAATAATGTTGGCATCTGGGTGTGCTGACTGAGCAACCAATTCAGCGGCTTCGCTCAATTCAAAAAGACCAATGTCTGAACCGCCGGCGATAGAAAGCAATACGCCATGCGCACCATCTATTGATGCTTCAAGTAGTGGGCTGGAGATTGCGAGTTCCGCTGCCCGTGTTGCACGAGCTTCGCCACGAGCAGAACCAATTCCCATCAACGCTGATCCAGCACCAGACATAACACTCTTTACATCCGCGAAGTCCAAATTAATAAGTCCTGGAGTTGTGATCAAATCTGTAATTCCCTGAACACCAGAGAGCAGAACTTGATCTGCACTTCTAAATGCTTCTAACTGACTAATTGAACGATCTGATATTGCAAGGAGGCGATCATTTGGAATAACAATTAAAGTGTCAACTTCTTCACGCAAAAGTGCAATGCCTTCATCGGCTTGTGCGGTGCGTCGCTTGCCTTCGAAGGTAAATGGCTTTGTTACAACGCCAACAGTTAGTGCACCTAAATCTTTTGCAATCTTTGCAACTATTGGTGCGCCACCAGTACCAGTGCCACCACCTTCACCAGCAGTTACGAAAACCATATCTGCACCACGAAGCATCTCTTCAATTTCTTCAGTGTGATCAACTGCGGCTTGTCTTCCAATTTCTGGAGCTGCACCTGCACCAAGACCACGTGTTAACTTTCTTCCAATATCTAATTTCACATGTGCATCACTCATTATTAATTGTTGCGAATCAGTATTGATTGCAATGAACTCAACACCTTTCAGTCCGGCTTCAATCATTCGATTGATTGCATTAACACCGCCACCACCAACTCCGACAACTTTGATGACTGCTAAATAATTCTGTGGTGTAGCCACAATCTGCCTCTTTCTTAACCCTAAATCTCTACTTGAGATTTATGTGATGTTCACTAAGTGGTAAAACTATGCGTGTTCACACTCTCAATCAACGACCGACACGAAGTAAAAACTTTTAATTAAAATTTAAAAAATCAATCAAAATTTCTACTTCACTACTGTTTCACAATTGGCGAATTTGCAATCGTTAAATCGACCTGAGTAATTTTCTTATTCTCGGGTAGGAGTAAAAGGCCCTTTAAAACATTGGCTTTAACGGTTATATCGGCTGGCGTATTAGCACTCCCCCAACTAACTCTGAGCTCCGGCTTCCGCAAGTTTGTGGACATTATGATTGTCCCTTCGGTCGTAATCTCCAGACTAATCAAAGTGGCCAGTAGGTCAGCCGGGAGATTTGCCACAAAAGTAGCGATCAATTGTCGAGACTCTTGTGAATCAGAGCTTCTTCCAGCCAAAGAGATTTTGGCTAATTTGGTGAAACTTTGCGGACTTGAAAACTCTTTACCATCACTCGCCAAATAGATAGGGGTACTGGTTTCTTGACCATTTTTAGTGAAGACGGCTACCGGAATTCTCGATTCAATTAAAACTGTAACTTTTCCACTCCACCAATTTCTTGTGATCTTTGCAGATTTAATCCAAATAAGATCCTCAATTAAATTCTCTTCACTTCTAGGATTGATTCTGGCAAGTGGTTGGCCTATCACCAAATTTGAATCTCCTGAAACAAGTCGGGCTGAGATAAGTTTTTGCTGATTTGTTCCCTTGATTTCGATTGCATCCACTGCGAAAAATGTCGACCAACCTAAAACGTAAATTAAGCAACCAAGAATTAGTACTGCAAGCAACGAGCTAAGTAACCGTTTGAATCTAATTTGCAATTTTATCTTCTAGCGTCTGCAAAATAAGGGGAACAAGTAAATTAACGTCTCCAGCACCCAGGGTAATAATTAAATCTCCGGAATGTGCGGCCGCCACGGCAGCATTAACCACTTCTATCATTGAAGGCTCGAAAATCACTTTGCTTGCAGTCATTTTATTTGCAATCAAAATCGACGATACCCCAGGAATGGCTGGTTCACTCGCCGCATAAACTTCCAACAAAAATACTTGATCTGCAATTGCCAAAACTTCAGCAAATTCCGATATAAACATTGCGGTTCTTGAGTATCTGTGTGGTTGAAAAATTGCTATAACTTTCCCGGTTCCTGCAAATCTTTTGGCAGTTTCCAAAGTTACTTTTACTTCGGTTGGATGATGGCCGTAGTCATCAATAACTGTTACGCCATTAGCAACTCCTCGGTTTTCGAACCTGCGCTTTGCTCCACTGAAATGGGCCAATCCAATCAAAAGTTCTGCCGCTGGAGCGCCCAATTTAAGTGATGTGGCCAAGGCTGCTGTGGCATTTTCAATATTATGGCTGCCAGGAATAGATAGCGAAAGTTCGCCCAACACTTTTCCTAATTTAGTAATGCGCGCATGAGTTTGTGTTGGCTGTAACGAGACATGTGAAATTGCATAATCTGCACTTTCGCCATATGTGATTATTTCAATATCATTTCGATTGATTTTCGCAAGCAAATTAACTACACCAGGGCTGTCAATGCCTGCAACTAGGAAGCCACCTGGCTGGATTGATGAAACGAATTCAAGAAATACCTGGTTAACCGCTTCGATATTTGGAAAATGATCCACATGATCTAATTCAATATTGGTAATGATTGCGCCAAATGGTTTATATGCCAAAAATGAACCATCTGATTCATCGGCTTCTGCAATGAAGATTTCTCCAGAACCTAAATGGGCATTCGTTCCACCCCGGTTAATCATTCCGCCGATGGCAAACGATGGATCTAAGCCAGCCTGTTGTAAGGCGACAGTTAACATTGAAGTCGTAGTTGTTTTGCCGTGAGTTCCCGCAACGGCAACAGATTTTGATTCGGACATGAGTAGGGCTAGCGCTTGTGCGCGCGAAAGAATTGTTAAGCCTTTAGTTTTTGCTGCTGCTACTTCGGGATTGGATTGATCTATCGCACTTGAAACAACCAAAACATCGGCTGCTCCTAAGTTGCTGGCTTGATGTCCAATGAAGACTTGCGCACCTAAAGTTTTTAGTCCTGAAAGAACGGTTGAATCTTTGGCATCTGAACCAGAAACACTAATTCCTCGAGCCAACATAATTCTTGCGATGCCGCTCATTCCTGCTCCACCAAGACCAATGAAGTGGATCTGCTTGCCCACTAATTCTGAGAGCTTCATCTTTTAATTCTAGACAATTGTTTTAGGATCATCTTCCCGATTACTTCAGCAGCAGGAACATTGTTTGTCTGGCTACGCTTAAGGTTCCATTGGTCTGCTGCTAAAGCAAGTGAATCAATATTTGAGATCAACCAGTCCGATGTGAACTCTGAGTTCAAACAAATTCTTGCCGCGCCTTTTTCAATTAAATCTGCAGCATTAGCTACCTGCTCCCCATTTCCTATGGGTAGCGGAACAATCAAGGCATATGAATTTGCGGCATCCAATTCTGCGCAAGTTACAGCTCCACCCCTTGCTATGACTAAATCGCTAGCAACATACATGTCTGACATATTGGATATATAGGCCAGTGGCGCATAACCTGGAAACGAATCCGGTAATTGATTACCTTTGCCAAGACTATGAATAACATTGAAATCGCGATTCAAAAGCTCGGGAAGGGCTTCTGCCAAAGCAGTATTCATGGACTTAGCACCTTGGGATCCACCAAAAAATAATATGGTCCGTTTGCTTCGATCAAGGCCAAGTTCCCGGTAAGTCGCATCCCACTTGGCAGAACGTTCAGATTTACTTAAACCCGAGATTGCAAAAATTTCATCACGGATTGGCATTCCTACCAAAGTTGCTGAACTCCAAATTGAATCCAATTTTGAAGTGCTAGAAAAGGCAGTCATTACTTCATCTGCAAACTTTGCGCCCAATTTATTCGCCCAGCCCGGAATCGCATTTGCTTCATGAATAAGAAGTGGAACACCACTAAATCGTGCCGCTAGATAGCAAGGTGCACTTACATATCCTCCGAAACCAATTACTAGATCTGCGCTGGAAACGATGCGCTTAGCTTGCAGAACGGCTGCAATGAAAGTGAAGGGCCAAAGGAGTGAACTTAAACTAAAGTTGCGTGGAAGTGGCGCCTTAAGAATTAAATGCAGTTTAAGTCCAGCAGCAGGGACTAGGTCCATCTCTATCCCATTTTTTGTGCCAACAAATTCACAAGTGACATCTTCGCTATTTGCTAATAACCAGTTAGCAACCGCAAGTGCGGGTTCAACATGGCCGGCAGTTCCCCCACCAACCAATAACACGCGATACATTATTTTGCCGCCTTACGTGCAGTGCGGGCTGCCTTGAAATCTGGTTCACGACTAGCAACATTTAGAACAAAAGATATTGCTAAACAATTGGCTACCAACGAAGAACCGCCATAAGAAATAAAGGGAAGCGTGACTCCAATTACTGGAATGATTCCAACTACCGTCATCAAATTGACTAAAACCTGAAGGATTATCCAGCAACCGATACCAGTCACAACATACTTTTGGAAAAGATCCTTAGTTGATATGGCTACCCGGAAAATTGCATAAATTAACAGTGCGAAGAGAATTACCACAGTTAAAGTTCCGAGAAGTCCAAGCTCTTCACCGATTACCGAAAAAATAAAGTCGGTATGCGCTTCTGCGAGGTTTGCCCATTTCTGCTTACTCGCGCCGATGCCAACTCCAAAGAGTCCTCCGCTAGCCAAACTCATAAGACTATGTGCTGGCTGCCAACCGGCTAACTTATAAACTTCAGGAGCAAATGGATCTAGGACGGCGCTAAATCTACGTAGCCGGGCAGGATTAGTTACGGCTAAGGCCAGCCCACCAACGCTGAAGATTGCTGAGATTGAAAGCAGCACCTTCAAATCTATTCCCGATATGAATAGCATTCCGAAAACAATTCCCGCCACAATTATTGCAGTTCCTAAATCGCGCCCAAGTAAAATCAAAATCAAGAAACCTAAGGTTCCAAAAGAGACCATTCCTACAGCATTAGATTGCAGCCCCTTTACTTTACGATCTAAATGTTTCCTTAATTGAAGTGCGCAGTAGAGAATTAGTGCAAGCTTGGCAAATTCACTTGGTTGAAGAGTGAACGGACCAATTGGGATCCAATTTCGATTTCCATTTATATTCTGCCCGAAAACAATTGGCAGAATTAAAGCTACGATGCCAATAGGTAGTGCCATGCGGGCCAGGCTTTCCCAATGTGAAAGCTTCATTCTCATAGTTACGTAGGAGATGAATATTCCAAAAGCTAGAAAAAGAAGTTGCTTCAAAAAAATTGTGAAAGTATTTCCGCTTTCCGAAAGCGAAGTTACAGATGATGCGGATAAGACCATCAATAGCCCTAAGCCCGCCAAGGCTCCGGCGCTCCCAAGAATTAGAAGATAAGAAGCGGTTGGTTTCGATAGAAAATTTGCATAGACCTTGCCATGAGTTTTCATCCGCTTTTTCAATTGTCAACCAACTTTTTTACAGACTCTGCAAATAAATCTCCACGCTGGGCATAAGAAGAGAACTGATCCATGGATGCACATGCCGGCGCAAGTAGAACGGTATCCCCGATCGTTGCGATTTCTCGGGCGCACGTGACGACTTTATCCATCAAATCACTTGGACCTGTTGCATTCGAAATCTCAAATAGCGCAACATCGGGTGCATATTTTTTTAAAGCGGCGGTAATTACTTCGCCATCCTTACCGATAATGATTGCTGCCTTAATTCTAGATGCGGTGCGAAGAATTAGCTCATCCATCTTTGCACCTTTGGCTAGTCCACCTGCTATCCAAATATTAGAAAGATGAGAAAGCAGTGAAGCTGTTGCGGCATGTGGATTAGTTGCCTTAGAGTCATTTACCCAATCAATTCCATCTTTTGTTAAAACATTTTGTAGTCGATGTTTATCAAGTTTGAAGTTAGAAAGTCCGCTCTTGATCAGTGGGTGGGCCACTCCAATTGCTAAAGCAATTCCCGCAGCAGCCATAGCATTTGCCACGTTGTGTGGGACGGCAGGCTTGATATCTGAAATTTCTGCGATTACTTCAGCCGCGTCTGCAGATGTTACGAAAGCTCTATCAATAATTAATTCTTCAACGATTCCGATCTCGCCTGCCTCTGGAGTATCAAAACCAAAGAATATTCTACGACCATTCCACCCAACACTTCGAAGAATTATTTCTGGATCATTGAGATTCAAGATAGCAGTTTGAGTATGAGCAAGAAGTTTTATTTTTGCATTTGCATACTCATTGAAACTGCCATGCCAATCAATATGGTCTTGCGCGATATTCAAAATTGCGACAACCTCATATTTAGGAAGCGAACTCCAACTCATTTGGAAAGAAGAGAGTTCAAGAGCTAAAACTTTAAATTTTTTATCACTTACCACTGCCTCTATCGCTGTTGTGCCGACATTTCCACAAGCAATCGCTAAAACCTCTGCCGCAATGAGAATAGACTCGAGCATTTGGATGGTTGTGGTTTTCCCATTTGTTCCAGTCAAAGCCACCCATTTTTGATCGGGATTAATCTCCGATTTAATCTTCCACGCAAAATCTAATTCACTAATTATTTCAACGCCATTAGCCTGTAAGTCTTGAATCAATGGATGTTCTGGCTTCCAGCCCGGCGAAACTATTGCTAACTGGTAAATCGAAGAATCGGCAAGAGTTGTCAGCACTCTTAAGCTTGGATCATTAGATTCGACTTCATCAAAGATTTCGAATTTAGAATTTATACTTTTTAGATAATTGGATAACGCCTTACCAGTGGTACCAGCGCCGACAATTAAAATTCTTTTATCTTTTAACTCCGCGATGTAAGACATTACTGGGAAACTACCCATTGCCCATAGAACAGTCCTAATCCGGCCGCCACACTCATTCCTGCCAAAATCCAGAATCTAATTACAATCGTAACTTCGCCCCAACCCAACAATTCAAAGTGATGCTGAAGCGGCGCCATCTTGAATACTCGCTTACCACCAGACAATTTGAAATAACCAGTTTGAATTATCACTGAAAGCGTAATCAAAACAAAGAGTCCACCAAGTGCAGCAAGCAGTGCTTCTACCCGCAATACAACCGCTATTCCAGAGATTGCGCCACCTAGTGCAAGTGAACCTACATCACCCATAAATATTTTTGCTGGTGCCGCATTCCACCAAAGGAATCCCGCACATGCTCCTGCTAGTGCCGCAGATAGAACTGCCATATCGAGTGGATCTCTGACGTTATAACACTGAGGAATATCTGAAATTGCACAACTTTGCCCGAATTCCCAAACGCCAATCATAATAAAAGCTAAGAAGGTCATAATTGCGGCACCTGAGGCTAGGCCATCTAATCCATCAGTTAGATTCACACCGTTTGAACTTCCAAGGACTAGAAAAATTACCCAGATAATTACAAAAAAGATGCCGAGTTTAAGTGAGGTGTCACGAACTCCGGAAAAATAAGTTGAAATCGGTGCAAGACCAGATTCATCTTTGAAATTTAATCCAGAATAAGCAAAACCTGCTGCGACAATTGCTTGTCCTAGAAGTTTTTGTTTTGCAGTTAACCCCGTCGATTGTTTTCTAGAAATTTTTAACCAATCATCAAGAAAACCAACTAGGCCCAGGCCAACAATAAGCGCGATTACTAAAATTGCTGATGCAGTAATTCCAACACCAGTAAACAAATGGCTTGCAAAGTAGGCAATAATTGTTGAAAGGATTAGAACAATTCCACCCATTGTTGGCGTGCCGCGCTTTACGTGGTGACTCTTTGGGCCATCATCTCGGATCATCTGTCCGACTCCGTGTTTAGAAAGAATTCGAATTAGTGAAGGCGTGAAGATGAAACTCAGCAAAAGCGAAAGCGCTCCAGCAAAAACTATGCCCTTCATTCCGTTACCTCCCCCAATTTCTCTGCAATTGAATCGGCGAGAAGGTTAAATTCTTCAGAACGTGATGCTTTCACTAAGACAACATCTCCAGGAGCAATATGTTCGACGATCGCCATTGCTTCAGATTTTGATTCAAAATAATGCACTTCGCTTGCGCCCCCGTCATTTTTTTGATCCAAATCAACAAGAAAATCTTTGACCCCGACCGCTACCAAATTATCGATACCAATCTCAGACGCGAGTCTGCCAATCGCAGCATGCTCGATGGTGGATGACTCGCCGAGTTCTTGCATCTTGCCCAATATTGCCCAACTTACGCCCCCGGTCTCCTGCGAAATCAGTGCCAGGGTTCGAAGAGCTGCTGCAACGCTCTCTGGATTCGCGTTATAAGAATCATTAATCAAAGTTACTTCACCAATTTGGGTTATTTCCATGCGCCATTTGCTCGCATTTTCTGCAGTAGAAAGGGCGGCGGAGATTGTTTCAATTGGAATGTTAAGTGCCGTAGCCACTGCTGCAGCTGCAAGTGCATTCGCAATTTGGTGCAAACCAAGAAGTTGCAAACTAACTGCTGCTCTACCTTCCGAAGTTACGAGATCAAAATGTGCCCGACCTTCTCGCACTTCGATATCAGCGGCCCTGACTTCACATTTTTGACTCTCGCCGAAGAGAATTCTTTTTACGCCTGTTGGTACTGACATATTTGGCGTGAACTCATCATAAGTTCCGAGGATTGCGATTCCACCATCGGTAAGTGCTGAGATTAATTCAGACTTGGCCTGCGCAATTATTTCCCGGCTACCGAACTCTCCGACGTGGGCCTTACCAACTGTTAATACAACCCCGATGTGTGGCTGAGCGATTTTGGCTAAATGTGAAATATCGCCAAGATGACGGGCTCCCATTTCAACGATACAGAATTTGGTGGTTTCTGTGCAGCGCAAGATTAATAACGGAACTCCTAATTCATTATTCAACGAATCTTCTGGTGCAATTGTTTCGCCAGAAACACTCAAGATGTGCCGCAATAAATCTTTCGTAGTTGTCTTGCCCTGCGAACCAGTGATTCCAATGACTTTCAAAGTTGGCAATTGGCTGCGTACATGTTGGGCTAACTTGCGTAGTGCATCCTGAACATCAGAAACTTTTATTGCAGGGGCAGAACAAGTTTTACTAACTAATGCAAATTGAGCTCCGTTAGAAATTGCAGCATTGACGTAATCATGTCCGTCAACGCTATTGCCAGAAAAAGCGGCGAAGAAAGTCTTATCGGTTGCAAAGTTCGAGTGGATTACCGGAAAAGCGTTTGTTGATTTAGTGCCATCTGCATTAATGACCACGCCATCAACAATTTGCGCGATTTGATTTAGCGTTAAATTAATCATGAAAGTTCCTCGATTGCTCGAGCCAGTTCAATTCGATCATCAAAGGCATACTTAATTCCAGCAATTTCTTGCCCAGTTTCATGCCCTTTACCCAGAACAACAACGCAATCTCCTGGCAGCGCATTAGTGACCGCAAGTGCTATCGCTTCACGTCGATCGACAACCACTGAACTATTCTCACCTAGAGTTAACCCAGCAACCATATCTTTTAAAATTGTTTCAGGATTTTCACTTCTAGGATTATCGCTGGTAAAAATCGAAACATCGGATCCCGCTAAGAGTTCTTGCCCCATGATTGGTCGCTTTGTTCTATCTCTGTCGCCACCGCAACCTAAAACTGCGATGAGCCTTCCTTTAACACTTTTTCGAAGAGTTGCCAGTGTTCTAGTTACAGCATCTGGGGTGTGGGCATAATCAACTAGCGCCATAAATTTTTGACCGATATCAATACTCTCTAGCCTTCCAGCAGCCGCTTGCACCAGCGACAAGCTGTTTCCAATTACAAGTGGATCCACTTCAAATTGTGCCGCTATTGCAACTGCCATCAGAAGATTATCAAGGTTATGTTCACCAATTAAATTGAATTCGCCCTCAATCAAAATGCCGCCGGTCCCCCGAATCGCCACTGCATAACCACGAAGTGTCGATTCAATGCGTTCAAAGTGCCATTGTGCGCTGGTATTTTCGCGAGCTAATGAAATGACTGGAATTTGGGCATTGTTAAACAATTCTTGACCATATGCGTCATCAATATTTACAAAGCCAAGATCGCTATATTCATTGGTAAATAACTTTGATTTCGCAGCGAAATAAGAAGCCATATCACCATGAAAATCTAAGTGATCTTGCGTTAAATTTGTAAAACTAACAACTGCAAACTTCGTTCCAGTAACCCTTTTTGCTTCAAGTGCATGACTGCTAACTTCCATCGCAACATGCGAAATATGTCGCTCACTCATGGTCGCTAGAAGGCTTTGTAATTCGCTAGCTTCAGGAGTTGTGTAACTTGCTAATAATTTTTCGGGTCCAATTTCAATGCCGTTTGTACCTATTAAGCCAGTCGACTTACCAGCGATTTTCAGAATTTGGTTCAAGATAATTGTTGTTGTTGTTTTGCCATTTGTTCCGGTTATGCCGACAACGCTTAACGAATTCGATGGTGACCCATAAAACCAAGAACAAATATCTCCAAGCATCCCACGAGGGTCAATCAAGATAATTGCTGGAAGTTTTGTGCCTATTAGCTTTGCCCCTGCTTCATCCGTAATCACTCCAACTGCACCAGAAGCGGCTACTTCATCAACGTAACTGGCTCCATGCCTTTTAGAGCCTGGGAGGGCTACAAATAAATCGCCGGTTTCAACGGTTCGCGAATCGGATGTTATTCCAGAAAATTCAAAATTGAATTTTGATTCAATTCCAATATGGCGAGAGAGATCTGCAACTGATTTTAGGTAACCAGATACTGGCCGAATCATTTCGCACTTGCGCTTTTCTTAAGTTCAGCTTCGGTAAGTGGATAAGCTTCTAATTTTGTAACTGAAGGCGCGATGTGCTTTGACTGCAAGACAAATTTCATGACCTTTGCAAATACTGGTCCACCAAGTGTTCCGCCCCAGTGCATTCCCTGCGGTTCTTGAATCGTCACACTCACAACATATGCTGGTGCATCCGCTGGCGCAAAGCCAATAAATGAAGCTGTGTAGCCACTATAACAATTACAGTTTGAATTGAATTTCATTGCAGTTCCAGTTTTACCTGCTACTCGATAACCAGGAATTGCAGCAGTTGGAGCAGTTCCATTAACCGACACCACACTCTCCAGCATCCTACGAATCTCTTTTGCAGTCTCGGCACTTACTACACGCTTGCTCTTCTGATCTTTCGCTGGAATGTAGTTTCCGCTTTCATCGGTAGTACCAGCAACAACAGTTGGCGTAATTCGAACGCCATCATTTGCAATTGTTGCGAAAACACTTGTCGCTTGCAGTGCGGTTACTGAATACCCATGGCCATATGAGAATGTGGGAAGCGAAGTTCCTGACCAATCACTAACTGGACGCAATAAGCCAGCAGATTCACCTGGAAGATGTGAACCCGTGCTTTTGCCGAAACCAAAATCTGTTAGGTATTGATACAGAGTCTCACTGCCCAGTTGTTGCCCAATTTCAATTGACGCAGTATTGCTCGAAATTGCTAGGGCGCCAGTCGCAGTGAGTCGCTGAGTTGGATGGCGTTCATGATCTGAAAACTTTGTTCCCGCAACTTTCATTGAATATGGCACTGTATAAACGGAGTTTGCCGTTAACTTCTTCTCTTCTAGCGCAGCCGCATATGTAATAACTTTTCCGGTAGAACCAGGCTCGTAAACATCTTGCACTGCTGGATTTCTAATCACATCTAAATTTCCAACGATTGGCTTTGATGGATTGAAGGTTGGAGCACTTGCTTGCGCGATTATTGCTCCCGTTTTTGGATCCATCACAATTACAGTTCCAGATTTAGCCTTAGAACTCTTCACCGCTTTGCTAATTGCATCTTGTGCAACCCACTGAATATCACGATCGACGGTAAGCCGAATTGAAGTTCCTGCTTTCGCTTCTGTTCTGATCTTTGCCGATCCAGGAATAATTGTTCCTGCACCATTTTCATAAACGTATTGCCCATTTATTCCTGATAATTCGCTATTAAGACTGCTCTCAATTCCAGCTGCTCCAACACCTTCATGATTTATGAATCCAATCAGAGAAGATGCAAGAGTTCCGGTTGGATATTCCCGGATATATGCCCGCTCTGAGAAGAAACCAACAATTCGCTTAGATAGGCCGCTTTTCTCTTTAAGCACTTCTTTGTTGTAATTTGAAACAGTGTTCTGTAATTGACTCCACATAGCAGGCTTTGCGTTCTTTACAATTATTTTGTATTTCAGTTTGCCCGTAAAAAGTGAAACTAATTCTGATTCTTCCATTTCAAGGACCGGGCTGGTAATTTTTGCGGTTAGTTCTGGATTTGTAATTTGAGTTTGGTCAACAACAATTGTTATTGCGGCAACACTTCGAGCAAGTTCTACGCCATTAACGTCACTGATAACTCCACGTGGTGCTAGAAGTATTGAGGTATTGAGTAATTCGTTTGCTGCTCGTTCACTAATAGTCCCCGCTCTCACTACTTGAACTGAGAAAAGTTGTGCAATAATGATGCCAAATAGCGCAAGTGTCGCAACAAAGAGGATTCTAATGCGCTTATGAACTAGCGCTTGGTGACTCATTTTGTCACCTGATTATTCAGTTCTGAATAATTAAGGTATCCAATTTTTGTAGCTGGAACCATTCCCATTTGACTGGCTACGTTTGAGAGATTTATTGGTGAATTTTTTTGATTAACAATATTTAGAATTGCATCCTTCTGATCAAGTGCCGTATTGCGTTGACTCTTAAGTTCTTGAAGAGTAAAGGCATCCTGTGTCATTAATATATTGATTCCTGCGATCACCAAAAAATTAATTGTTATTGCACTAGCGATTACAAAAATAAACTTACGTGCGGCTAATCTCTGTGATGCAAGGACTATCTCGGCATCGCTAACATTTTCTACTACCTGCTTCAGCGCAAGTCGAGGTCTGATCAGCGGAGGAAGGGCAAGAATTGCCATTAAGCAGCCACCCTTTCCAAAGCACGTAAGCGCATTGATTGCGCTCTGGCATTCATTTCTATCTCAGAGTCGCTAGCGCCTTCACTGCCACTAATAATTAATTTGTAACTCGCAGCCGAATTAGGTAGATCAAAAGGTAAACCCAGTGGTGAATTCGAGCCGATCACTTCTGTAAATGCTCGCTTTACAATTTTGTCTTCAAGAGATTGATAAGACATAACAACTATGCGACCGCCGATTCGAATAGCACTTATCGCTTTAGGAATTGCTCGCTCCAAAACCGTAAGTTCTTGATTCACTTCGATGCGAAGGGCTTGGAAGGTCCGTTTTGCAGGATTTCCTCCGGTGCGTCTTGCCGGCGCTGGAATGCTGTTCTTTACAAGTTCTGCTAAATCTTTTGTGGTTTTAAGCGTTCCACTCTCGCGGGCTTTGATGATGTTGTCAGCAATTTTTGTTGCATATTTCTCTTCGCCATAGTTACGAATTACTCGAACTAATTCACCGTAAGAATAAGTATTTAAAATATCTAGCGCACTAGGTCCGCTGCTTTGATCCATCCGCATGTCGAGGGGTGCATCTTGTGAATACGCAAAACCTCGATCTGCCTGATCCAGTTGCATCGAAGAAACACCTAGATCGAAGAGAATCCCATCGACTTCAGTAATCCCTAGATTTGAGAGGACTTCATCTAGCTCGTCATAAACAGCATGGATAATTTCAACTCGACTGCTAAGTTCATTTAAATTTGTGGTTGCGATTGCAATCGCACTTAAATCACGGTCTAGCGCGATGATTTTAAGATTTGGGAATTTCAGCAGCAGCGCCTTGGTATGTCCACCCATACCGAGTGTGGCATCTACTACTACTGGATTACTTCTTGCTTCTATTGCCGGAGAGAGCAGTGCAATACAACGATCAAGTGCTACTGGAATATGTAACGCGTCCTGCATCTTCTCCCCCTTTCTAGTTCTTACTCTTTTAATGCACCTTCTAAACTTTTCTAAACTCTGGTCATCGCCGGCCGACGGATCTGGGGGTAACGGCGCCGGGGAAGGGGCGTCGTTATAGAGGTCGGCGATGGCCACAATTTAGAAAAGGCCTGGAAGCACCTCCGATGAAACATCAGAGAAAGTTTTTTCACGATCTGCTAAGTAAGAATCCCAAGCTGCGTTATCCCAAATTTCCAAGCGAGTATTTGCGCCGATAACAACACAATCTTTTTCTAAGCCCGCATACGTACGAAGTCCACTTGGGATTGTTACGCGACCTTGCTTATCTGGAACTTCATCGTGTGCGCCAGCAAACATAACGCGCATGTAATCGCGTGCTGCTTTTTCGGTGACGGGTGCTTGACGCAGACGATCAGTAATTGAAGAAAATTCACCGCTAGGAAATACATACAAACAACGTTCTTGGCCTTTTGTTATAACGAGTCCATTTGCTAATTCATCTCGGAAACGTGCGGGCAAAATAATGCGGCCCTTTTCATCGAGTTTGGGTTCGTGGGTACCGAGAAACATTTCGCCCCACCTCCCCTAATTTCACGCTCAAATCCCCCCGGATTTGATAACAATCACCACTTTACTCCATTTCTATCCACTTTGCACCATTTTCTGCCATTTATTTCCCATTCCTTCCCTTTTTTGGGCATAAAAAAACCACCCATTCGGGTGGCTCTTTAGGAATGCAATTAAGGCTTAGTTATCGAAGTTGCGTCGCTCCCAGCGACCTTCTAAGCGAGAGCTCCACTTAGGGCGAGCGCCTTTAGGGCCTTTAAACTCAGATTTTCCGAAGGAGAGATTTGAAACAAATAGCACTAAGCCAGCAAGGGACAATACAAATCCAGCTATTCCAACGGGGATTACCTGGGCAATGAGACCCGAGAGCAAGACGAGCATCCCTGCCAATATTGATATAAATCCAAGAAGAGCACGTGAACCCCTTGGGGTGCGCTCACGGCCGTTTAGGGTTGAAACTAAATGTGGGTCATCTGCAACAAGGGCAGCTTCCATCTCGGCAAGCATGCGCTTTTCGTGATCGGATAGGGCCATGCCCTAAACAATACGGCAGGTAGTCGAACTATTAAAGTCGAACTTCGATATTTCTGGCTGTTATCAGTGTGTTTTAAGCATCATCATCATCGGATTCCTCGAATAACCGGGCTGGCCGCACACTTCCTTGGCCAAATCGGGCGCTCGCCTTATCAATCGCAGCCGTTGCCTGGCGCCATCCGTTCTCGCGCTCCCCTAAAACCAACTGTTCGGTGGCATCTATCCCATTTTCCAGACCGTCAAGACTTACGCCGACCAATCTGATTCTGGCACGATCTAGTTTAAGAGCGAGAAATAAAGTTTTAACTACTTCGAAAACTTCATGGGTGGCACTTATTGCAAGGGGAACAGTTTTTGAACGAGTAATAGTTTTAAAATCTGCAAAGCGAACCTTTATCGAAATCGTTCGTGCGCTGAAATCTTTCTCACGCATCCGATAAGTCGCTTTCTCGGTTAGCCGCAATAGTTCTCGCAAAACAATCTCTTGGTCCTCTGTGTCAGAATCAAATGTTTCAACAGCGCTAATTGATTTATCTACCTCTTCGGGCACTACATCTCGATAATCGCGGCCCCAAGATAGTTCGTAAAGTGAGGCACCTGCGGCTTCCCCGAGTGCTCGAATTAAAGTTTGCCGCGGAGTATTTGCAATATCGGCAACAGTTTGTAAACCTAACTTAAGTAACTCCTCATTTGTTTTAGGCCCCACACCCCAGATTGCATTTACCGGCAGTGGGTGCAGAAATTCGAGAACTCGATCAGAAGCTATTTCTAACATGCCATTTGGTTTACACCTTCCGGATGCAAGTTTTGCAATAAATTTTGTTGTGGCAATTCCGACTGAGCAAGTAATCCCTTCGCTCGCTTCTACCTTTGTTCTAATTTGTTTTGCGATTTCGCGACCATCACCAAGTAAGCGCTTGGCACCTGTTACATCGAGAAATGCTTCATCAACGGAAATCGGTTCAACATTGGGAGTAAAGCTTTCAAAGATCTCCATGATGTGACCAGATACCTCTTGGTACCGTGCCATATCAACCGGTAAGAAGATCGCATGCGGTGCTAATCGACGTGCTTGACCCACCGGCATCGCAGAGTGAATACCAAATTTGCGAGCCTCATAATTTGCCGCAGATACAACTCCACGTGCACCCATTCCGATAACAACAGCCTTGCCCTTTAATGAAGGG
>CAWURN010000033.1:0-2897 GCA_963924835.1 Candidatus Nanopelagicaceae bacterium
TAGTTGATCTTTGGATTTCAAAACACCAATATGTTTGTAGGCGACTTCGCTCTTGGAGTTTAAATACCAAGTTATAGGAACTCCCATGCCAAAAGAGCTCTTCGTTGAACCATCTTTGTCATAAAGATTTGGCCAAGTCATTCCTTGCTCGACAACAAATTTACGTGCGGCTTCCATACTCTTCTCTTCGACATCAATTCCGATTATTTGAACTTTTCCCGTCGCAGCTAATTCGCGTAAGTACGGCATCTCTTCGCGGCATGGGGTGCACCACGAACCCCAAACATTAATTATGGCTGGGCCTGTTATTGATTCCAGAAGTACTTTGGAATTTCCATCTAGGCATTCGAGAGTTGTGCCAGAAGTTTTATTCTCACCGGTTGCAATTGTTGAACATGAGATAACTTTTCCATTGCCAACGCTCTTTGGAGTTTCTGTGCCACAAGATGTTAGAAGTAACGTTGAAATCACTAGTGCCGAAATGATCTTCATCGGAAATCCGCATTTGTTTTTACTAGTGCCATGGCTTTAACTTTATCCATTTCTCCGATGCCAAATGATGGACACAACTTAGCCATTGGGCAGGCACCACATGCAGGTTTACGAGAATGACAGATTCGCCGACCATGCCAGATCATTCGTTGCGAGAGATTGGTCCATTCTTTCTGCGGAATCAATTTTCCAACTTCGTGTTCTACTTTTACTGGATCCATCGATTCGCTCCAGCCGAAGCGACGACTTAGCCTTCCAAAATGCGTATCGACAGTTATTCCAGGAATATCGAAGGCATGTCCCAAAACTACATTTGCGGTCTTGCGTCCAACGCCTGGAAGTTTTATTAACTCAGTTAAATCCGCAGGCACCTGGCCACCATATTCATTCATAATTTTTGCAGCGGAACCTTTAAGACTTCGCGCTTTGCTACGAAAGAATCCGGTGGAATGAATAAGCTCTTCGATTACCGCAAGATCTGCGCCTGCCATTTTCTTTGGCGTTCCAAATTTCTTAAACAATTTCGGTGTAACCATGTTTACGCGCTTGTCAGTGCACTGAGCAGATAACACCGTTGCGCATAAAAGTTGGAATGGGGTTTGGAAATCTAATTCGCAATTTACCTCTGGATAGGTTTTGCAAAGCACCCGATATATGGATCGCGCTTGGGTGCTCATACGCCAAATCGTAATCGGATTGGAGTTACAAGCGCCATTGCGAGTATCCTTCTTCAATGCCAAATTCCAAGGAAACTAACGACGAAGCTGTTGTTCGCAAAGCTCCGCTATTTAGCGCACTTGATGATGCCGCTTCGGCAACACTTCGCGAATCAATGATTCCGATTAAGGTTTCAAGGGGCAATACACTTTTTAAAGAGGGCGATGCCGGCGATCGCTTATATGTAGTAGTTGCAGGAAAGTTAAAGCTTGGAACAACTTCATCTGATGGCCGCGAAAATTTACTATCAATTCTTGGGCCTGGTGAAATGTTCGGTGAACTTTCACTTTTCGATCCAGGACCACGCACTGCAACAGCAACTGCTGTTACTGATTCCAGATTGCTCTCACTTTCTAATGACAAAGTAATTGGTTGGGTAACTCAACATCCAAATGTTTCGCTTCAACTTCTTGGTCGCTTGGCACAACGGCTTCGCCGCAGCAATGAAGTTCTTGCAGATTTAGTTTTCTCAGATGTTCCAGGCCGAGTTGCGAAAGCAATCATGGATCTTGGAAATCGTTTCGGAATTCAAAAAGCTGATGGACTGCACGTTAATCACGATTTAACTCAGGAAGAGTTAGCGCAATTAGTCGGCGCATCACGCGAGACAGTTAATAAGGCGTTGGCAGATTTTGCTGGCCGTGGCTGGGTTCGACTCGAGCCCCGTGCCGTTGTAGTTCTTGATCTAGAACGCTTATTAAAGCGCGGTCGTTAATTACTTCTTTTTAAGTTCGAAGGTTAATTCAACTTCAACTGGTGAATTCAATGGAAGTTCAGCAACACCAATTGCAGAACGTGCGTGCTTTCCATTTACATCGCCCCAAAGTGCCAATAGCAATTCTGATGCGCCATTGATTACAGCAGGTTGATTTACAAATCCTGGTGCACCATTTACATAGCCAACGACTCGAACAATTCGTTCAACATCATCGACATCTGCAACTAAATTTAAGGCTGCAAGTGCGTTTAGTGCACAGATTTGCGCTAATTCTTTCGCTTCTTCAACAGTTACATCGCTGCCAACTTTTCCAGTTTTTGCGATTTCGCCATTAACCATTGGAAGTTGTCCAGCTGTAAAAACTAACTTTCCAGTTTTAACTGCTGGAACATATGCTGCTAATGGAAGTGATGCGACGGGAAGTTCTAAGCCCATCTCTTTTAATTTTTTACGGACGTTCATTACGCAATCACTCGCTTCATATAAGCAACAAGTTGTTCACCTGTGCCAGGTGCTGGGATAACTTGAACGAGTTCCCAACCATCAGAACCCCAAGTATCTAAAATTTGTTTTGTTGCGTGCGATAGAAGTGGCACGGTTGCGTATTCGTATTTATTCATTAGTTTCCTCCGGTAAGTGCTGCTTTAACTAAACCTGAAACAGTTCCGCCATCTGCTTTGCCGGCAACTTTAGGTTGAATTGCTTTCATTACTAATCCCATTCCTGAAGGACCTGCTGCTCCAGTTTCTGCGATTGCATCAGCAATAATTTTCTTAACTTCATCTTCAGATAATTGTTCTGGTAAATATTCAGTAATAACTCTGCCTTCACTTGTTTCGCGCTCTGAGCGATCAGCGTGACCTGCATCTTTAAATGCATCCGCAGCTTCGCGACGCTTCTTTGCTTCACGTGAAAGCACGGTGATGATTTCAGAATCATCTAGAACGCGGGCGCTCTTGCCTGATACTTC